>JAJBWD010000332.1:0-11068 GCA_032907345.1 Bacillota bacterium
AGGAAAGTTTAAAAAGAATAGAAACTGTTTCTTCAAATAAAATGGAAATTTAATTAAATTAAATAAAATCTGGAGGAAAATACTCAGGTTTCCCTTTTTTTTCAGTAATAATTATTAAGATAAATAGAGATAATAAATATGCTAGGATATTGTATTTTTAAAGATTATATTAATTATGCAATACCTATATAAAAAAAGGAGGTAACAAAATGGAAAACAAGCAAATTGAAAGCAACAATCTAAAAGTAATAAAAGAACAAATCGAATTTGAATGCCTGGCTAACAAGAAGTGTAATGAATACAGCCAGATGGTTACAGATACTAATCTTAAGAATATTTGTACAGAAGCTGCCAGAGTACACAGAGATAATTTCAATAACCTGAAAACTTATCTTGATTCACATCAATAATTTGGGAGGTATAATATGAATGAGATAAATTTATCTGAAAAGGATATAATGCAGGATATTCTCACAACTGAAAAACATGGTATTTCAACATACAGCAGTGGTATAACTGAATCATCATGTCAGAATTTAAGAAATACGTTATTGAAGAAGTGCAAGGGAACAGAAACAATTCAATTTAAGGTATGGGATGCTATGCATCAGAAAGGCTGGTATCCAACAAAGGATGCTGAAGTTAACGAAGTTAATAAAGTAAAGACAGATGCTACTCAAATGAGTTCTGAGATAAAGTAATTATATTGTGGGCCGGCTTAATGCCAGCCTTTTTTAATAAAAATTCTGTAAGAGGTGAAATAACCGGTGAGACAAAGTCTTGTGGGTTTTTATCTGCAAAACATTAAAAATAAGCTTACATTTAAAATATGGACAATGTTAAAACAATATGGTATATTATGAGTAAATGTACAAGTGACTGATGATATAGGTTAAAAAAGCTTAAAGGAGTTAATGCTATGCAGGAACAAATATCTATAGATGGTTTTGAAAGTGCAGCCTCTGCTGATAGGATTGATAAGGATTATAGAAATTATTTATCTCTAAATGAGGTTGCTAAATTATTGGGTGTTACATGGCAGACTGTGAGAAACTATGTTAAGCAGGATAAGCTAAAAGCAATTATGCTTAATAATGACAGAGATTATAGAATAAGCCCCAATGATTTATGCGAATTTATATCAGAAAGAAAAACAAGTAAAAAAGATGGTGAAACTAATCAGGTAAATAGTGATATTGATATCATTCAGTATAATAGAAATACTAAAAACTGTGTTTTGAATTATGATGATAAATCTAATATACAGGATATATTTTCAAAGGTTAAAGAAGTTGAATTAAAGGCAGTTGAAAAAAATAATGATTATAAATATTTAAATTCTATATTTATGGGGGATAATATAGAAATTTTGAACAAATTGCTTTGTGATTTGAAAGGTAAAATAGACTTAATTTATATAGATCCTCCTTTTGGTACAAATCAGGATTTTATAACATATGACCAGGTTACTGCTTATAGCGATAAGGTTACTAATGATGTTTTCTTAGAATTTTTAAGAAAAAGGCTGTATTTTTTAAAAGAGTTTCTTTCAGCAAGAGGGAGTATATACCTGCACATAGATAAAAAGATGGGGCATTATGTAAAATTAATATTAGATGAGGTTTTTGGAGAGGGAAATTATTTAAATGAAATTACAAGAATAAAATGTAATCCAAAAAATTTCTCAAGAAAGGCATATGGAAATTACTCAGATACAATTCTTTTATATGCTAAGCAAAAAGACCATAATATATGGAATGATATCAGAATTCCTCTCACAGAGGATGAAATAAAAATTTTATTTCCTAAAATAAATGATAAAGGTGAACGGTATACAACAAATCCCCTTCATGCACCTGGCGAAACTAAAGACGGACCTACAGGTCAGATGTGGAAAGGCATGTATCCGCCTAAGGGAAGACATTGGAGGTATAATCCGGAAGTCCTGACTGAACTTGATAATAAAGGATTAATAGAATGGTCATCCACAGGTAATCCAAGAAAAATTATATTTGCAAAAGAGCATGAAGGCAAGAAAGTTCAGGATGTATGGGAATTTAAAGATAAAGGAAACTCCAATTCCAATTATCCAACAGAAAAAAACAGAGATTTGCTTAGGTATATTTTAAAGAATTCTTCTTCAGAAGACAGCATAGTAATGGATGCTTTTATGGGGTCAGGATCCTTCTTAATAGAAGCAGATAAACTAAAAAGAAAGTTTATTGGCATTGATTGTTCTGATCATGCCGTTGAAGTTTGCTTAAAGCTCATGAAAAAAGATGGAATTAATTATAATTATTATAAAACAATAGAGCTGTGACACTCTATTGTTTTTATTTTAGCTAAGAGAATAAAAAAAGTCATTTAAAAGAAGAGCGGATAAGGCTATATTATCATCGGGCAGCATGCGCAGTCTATTTACCATCTTATCATTGGATGTATCAATCCAGCAAACACCATCTAATACTGCAATCCTAAGAATGTTTAAATTTTGTTTATGCTGGAAGCTGCCAAACAGAATTAAATTTAAAGCGTCATTTAACTGGGCATTTTGATGTCCGCCAAAATCAGTTAAAAATTTTGCTTCACCGATTATAAAAAATATTTTACCCTTATTATTAACTTTGACAACCAGGTCTAAACCTTTTTCTTTGGAATCAGTACCAACAGGTAATTTACAGCCTAAATAGTTGGTGGCTAACTGCACAAGAGCCGCATCTGAAGCACTATAAACGGATACTTGTTCTTTTGAATTTAAAAACTCATTAGGATCAGTATATGAGGGATAAGCTGATTTCAGCCAATTAGTAAACATAGGGCCAATTTGTCTGTTAGTCTCTTTAGGCTCAGTGATCCTTTCAATCATTTTTTCATATCCATCTTTATATATTCTATTGCAGATTCTATTTATTGTTTCAGGATTATTTTTTATGATAATATCTAATTCTGATTTTTTTACTCTTCCAAAATATGCTTTGTATGAGTCTTTTACTGGAAATTTTTCTTGCTCTAACAGTAATTTAAAAAGTTCTTCGTTATTTCTATCAGCATAATAAGTTTCTAATTGTTTTTTTATTGAAGAGCTTAGTTCTCTGGTATCATTATCAAGCATTGGGTAAATTTCATGAAGCATGTCTAAGTAATTAGGACTATTATATAAGTTAAAACTATTTTGTGTCCAATTATTCATTTAAATCCTCCTGCCAGTAAATATTTTCTGATAATTATATTATATAACAAAATATAATAAGTCTATATAAAATAAGAAACATTATTTAGTATTTACAATACAAAAATAGATAAAAATACCAATTGAGCTATATACAGTTCACAGAGGTGGTAAAATTATACTCTTTGTCATAATTAAGGAGACTTTTTGAATAAAATTTTGTAAAATGCTAAAATATATTAAAAAGGTATTGCTTGTAACGCTGCGTAATAATGTAATGTAAAGGAAGGATAATAACATTTTAGATATTATTTGGAGGTAATACAATGTCAGATAAATTTACTACCGGGGAGCTTTCTAAAATATGCTGCGTTTCTGTAAGGACAGTTCAATATTACGACAAAGAAGGTTTATTGAAACCCTCTGAATTAAGCCAGGGGGGCAGAAGGTTATATACTGAGGAAGATATAGTAAAACTTAAATGTATATGCCTTTATCGCGCTTTGGGATTTTCTCTTGAGGAAATAAAACCAATCTTAAAAGAAAATTCAAATAAGGAATTTTTCGAGAGAATATTAAAAGAACAAACAATAAAGCTGGATAGCGAAATAAAAGTGTTAAGTGAAAAAAGGCTGAAGCTTCAGGCTATCATAAATCAGCTGAATGAAACAGGAATTATTAAAATTAAAAGTATAGATGATATGGATAGGCTTATTGAAAAAAAAGAAAAGTATAGAAAAACAGAAGTAATGACATATATTTTTCTTGGGTGCTATATCCTTTTAATGCTGGCAGGTTTCCCGCTGGCAGTTCGCTTTACAAGTTTTGGAGGCTGGATTTTTGCTGTAACTGCAGTTATCCTGCTGCTGGGGCTTGTATATTATCATAAAGAGGTAAATGCGTATATATGCCCAAAATGCCATCATAAATTTAAAATAAGCTTTTTAAAGGATCTTTTTTCACCTAATGGTGTTAAAAATGGAAAGTATCTGAAGTGCCCTAATTGTGGAAGAAGAGGTTGGGTTAAGGAAACTTATATGGATTAATTTATAATAGAAGGTGTTATTATAAAAGGAATAATAATTATCCTGATTATCCAAGTGTTAATTTTATTGAAAGGCCTATGGGGAAGGAATAAAACTTTGCCCTTATATATAAGGATATCTCTTTCTTTATCCTTTGTATTGTCTTCAGAAGCCGTGTTTATTATGGTAAGCAGAAGCAGTTATTCTAAATATATAGCAGTTGCTGCAGTATTTTCGTTTATTGGGGATATGATAATGGCAAATGTGATAAATTTAAAGGATAAGAGGTTAATTGGAGGAATAACATTTTTCTTTGGAACTCATATTTTTCTTATTACAGGATACAATAAGACAGTATCAGAAGCAGGGGGCAGCTTTATATACCTTATATCTACTTCAATTATTTTAATTTTATTTTTTATATTGTTGTGGCTAAAGCTTATTTTAAGAACCAGAAGTGATATTAAGTTAAGGCTGGGAGCACTTATATATGGCATTACTATTTCAATTATGGTATCCTGTTCTTTTAATTTAGCCCTCCAGGCTGGATTTAAGTTTTTATTAACTTTTTTTGGTGCAGTATTATTTTTACTGTCAGATTCTCTTATAGCCATAGGTGAAATAGCAGGAATAGAGATAAAATATAATGCAATAAAGGTATGGATTACCTATTTTTTAGCCCAGATATTTATTATATATACAGGTATATTATAAGGTGGTGTTATTATCAGGTACGTTATAGTTTGTCTTTTAAAGGGTGAAATTGAGAACTTTCACAGCAGACTTACCGAGGAAGTTAAGCTTAAGTTCAATGTTGAAAAACAGAGGCTGCCTGCTCACTTTACAATAAAAGCACCCTTTGAAAGGGATAGAATAGATGATATAGAAAAGCTGACAGAGGAATTTGTATCTTCAAATTATAAGGAGGATATAAGAATAAAAGGCTTTGACCATTTTCGGGATAATGTAATATTCATGGATATAATTGCATCAAAGGAAGCACTGGATTTAGTTTATAAATATATTGATGTTCTTAAAAGTGTACCGGATCTGGAGTGGAAGGATAATGAAAAAGGGGAAAAAAAGCTGCATCTTACAGTAGCCACAAGGAGGATAAGGGATAAGTATAAAGAAATCTGGGAATATGTAAATCATTACTCACCGGACTTTAACACTTATTTTGATAATATAAGCATACTTTATTGGGTAAATGGAGACTGGAAGGTCTATAAGGAGTACCTTTTAAATAATTAAAGCTCAGATGAAATAACACATCTGAGCTATCTAAGGACTGCACAGGCAGTCCTTTTAGCAGCGGGTTTTTAAAATCAATAATATTATATTTCCAAAAATTGATACAGAAGAGGCGCTTATTAAAAGAACACCGATTGCTATATTTTTCTTATTAATGAAATTTATGCCCCATATAAAACAAATCATACATATAATTAAGCTGCAAATGCTGTGTATCATGCCGGACCTGCTTACAATGATACCTAAATCAGTCAGGACAGTAAAAAGTAATATTATAGCAGCAAATAGTGTTTCTAAAATGAGAGATCCATACTTTTTATTGCTTATTCTTTTTGCCAGTAAGTATACAGGAATAAAGCAAAGAGCACTCATTAATAAATTTAATAGTAATTTTGAAATAGTAAAGCTGTTGTACTCTAATCCCGTAATCTTATTAACTATGAAATTTAAGATACTTGATATTATGCAGGATACAATAAAAATCCACCAAAAACTCTTTTTATTAGCAGCTAATTTAGTTTCCATGAATATTCCTCCCATAATACACTTTAATTGCTAGCAGTGTGCTTTTAAAATCACCAATATTATATTTTCAAAAATCATTATTGAAGTGATACTTATAAATAATACACCCAGGTCTGTCTTTTCTTTATAGAGGCAGTTTATCCCCCATATAAAGCCTACTAAAGATAAAATAATATTCCACAGATTAAGTATCTTACTGGACCCTATTCCTATGTTATTAAAATCATAAAAGTTTATTAAAGTTGTAAATAGTAAAAATATAGTAAATAATAAAGTTTTTAAAATAACTGGCTTACATTTTTTTATTTCTATCATTTTATCCTCCATATTATTCAAGTAATTTATTTGCCCTGCAGTATTCTGTAATAAAATCGTGCATCTCTTTATTTAGCTTACATATGCCGTCTACATCCACATAAGCCGGTTTTACTATTGAACCCCATAATCTTTTTGCTTCATTGGTTTTATTCTCAGGGTAAGCAGCATTTAAAAGTTTATTGCTTTCATTACTTAATAAAGCATAGTAATCCAATAAATATTTTTTAAGTTTATTAAATGTTTTTTCATCCTCATCAGTCCATTTACCATTTTTATATTTCCTCTGCATATATGACAGCATATTTTTCAATGTCAGGTCAAAATCTATAGGGAAATTGCAGTATGTGTATTTTGAAAATTCCAAGGATTCCTTCCTGCTCATATGGGAATAAAAATCGCCCCCTGCGATATTTACATCATTGATCACATAATCCAGAGTATTAATATTCATAGGATTTTCTTTACGATATTCAAACTCTTCGCTGCCGTGCCTTTTGCCGGCTTCCATTAATTCTTTTTCATCTTTAAATGACCCATCTGCCCTGAATATATTTGTCTCTGTTTCCTGGAACAATTCTTCCAGTTTATCCTCTTTAACATAATTGACAAAGAGATTCAGGTCCCATACTTTAGTTTTTGCAAGTAAAACATCATTTTCTATCAAAACTCTTCCGTTTATATAGTTATTATAATTGGTGAAAAAACTAATAACAGATGACATAACAAGAAGCAATATTAACACTGATGAAACTGCTGTTTCAAACTTTTTAGACTTAAATTTCTGCAGCAATTCCTTATCCATTTTGTCTGATGGATTTTCCTTTATATTTTCAGTAAATAATTCATTTAGGTCATCTTCATTTTCATATAGTTTTCTGCAATTATCGCAGGTTTTCAAATGGTCTTCAATAAGAATCCTTGTTTCTTTGCTTACATCATTCTCTTTATAAAGAGTATATAAATCTTCTGCTACATGACAGTCAATACTCATTTTTTTCTCACCCCACATTCACTTTCATATAATTCTTTAAATTTTTTTCTGGCTCTATAAATACCTGTCTTAACCTGACCTGTATTTAACCCATTAATTGAGGATATTTCTGAGTAGGAGAAGCCATGGAAATCCTTTAATAAAATTAAAGTTTTCTCAGTCTCAGTTAAAGAGCTGAGAACTTTATTTATAATCATCTTTTCATCTGAGGTATTATAGTCATCTATTGTGTCGGCAATATCATATTCCAGAGTGGTATCTTCTTTATCAATATGGTTTTTCCTAACATAATCTAAGAATGTATTTCTTGCTATTTTATATAGCCAGGTTTTAACACTGGATCTTCCGTCATATCCATTGAAATACTTAAAAACCTTGAGAAAGGTATCCTGGGTAAGTTCTTCGGAGGCAGATTTATTATGTGATAACTGGTAAAGATAATTGTATATATTGTTTCTATATTTAAGGTATAGCTCCTCTACTTCCTCTTCCATGTATACCCCCCCTTCTCAATAATATAGACATGACCTGCCCTGTAAAAGTTACATTTATTATAAATTTATTTTCAGATAAAAATAAAGAGTGAAAATATTTATATTACACTCTTTATGGGGATTTTCGGATCTTAATTAAATTAAGTGATTACTTATTAAATATATTATAGTTAAATGCAGAGGATAGAAGACGTAAAAGGCCCATTTCAGCTTTCTTCCCTTTTTACCGTTATACATAAATATTAATGGAAGAGCCAGTATGGAAAAGCACTCATTAAATATCCTTACAGTAGGTGCGGGAATATAGGAATAATGGGTATATATAAAAATATAAATGTATATCATATATATTATATTTAATGAAATAACAGACAGCAGGGTGCTCCATAATTTGTCCTTAAATATATAGAACAAAAATATTAAGAGAACTCCATAGAAGCCGTAATCCGTATTTAAAAGTGAAGCTGATATGGATATTAAGATAACCATCAGCATTCCTAAAGGATTTTTTGATTTTTCATAAATATATACAGCACAAAGACCTAAAAAAAGAGTAAAGAATATATTAAGGCCAATATCTGAGGAAACATCTTTAAAGGTATAATAAAATGGTGCCTGAGATATAAAGGCAAATATTAAAAGCCTCAGCATATACTTTTTTAAGTCATGTGTGTAAGAGTATCCTCTGGCAATCAAAAAGGCGAATATTGGGAAAGCCAGCCTGCCTATCAATCTTAGGTAAAAATGCTGAGGGAAAAGGACAGCGCCAGTATGGTCTATAAGCATTATAAGACATGCTAAAATTTTCAGCTTGAATGTATCCATAATACCTCCTCTTGTTTTATTTATAGTATATAAGTTACTGTGAAAATTTTCAATAAATGATATATAATATTAATTAAGAAATTGAATTATATAAAAGAAGGTGATTTCATGGAAAATAATGAGGACTTTATAAAAAGAAGCAGCCAAACTTTACTAAATATAAGGCTGGAATTGGAAAATGAAGAAAACCTAAACTTAGATGAACTGGAAGGTTCAGAAACTGCAATAATAATTATTGATATGGTTAATGGCTTTACTAAAACTGGTGCCCTGAAAAGTGAAAGAATTGAAGCTTTAATTCCAAAAATAGAGCTGCTTATGAAAAATGGGAAAGAAAAAGGAATGAAAATGGTATCATTTGCAGACTACCATACAGAGGATTCTCTTGAACTTAAATCATATCCTCCTCACTGCATGGAGGGAAGCACTGAGTGTGATATAGTATCTGAGCTGAAAGAAATAGGAGGCTATGAGCTTATTCATAAAAATTCAACCAATGGATTTATGGAAGATAAATTTATAGTTTTTCTAAACAGAAACAGGAAAATAAAGAAATTTATTATTGTTGGAGACTGCAGTGATATATGCATACTTCAGTTTACTTTAAGCCTTAAGTCATATTTTGATAATACAAACAGAGATATGGATATATTTATTCCATACAAGCTTGTAGATACTTTTGACTTAGGCGACCACTATGCACCCTTATACAATATTTTTGCTCTTAAGCTGATGAAAAATGCAGGAGTAAAAATAGTTAAGGACATTATTTATAGATAAACATTTAAGCAGGTGATAAAATGACAAGGTTAAACGAAAAAGGTCAATCAGAAGAAGAATTTTTACAAGGGTATGATAAGGATGCTTATCCAAAGGCATCCAATACTGTTGATATTCTTATATTTTCTAAAAAAGAAGATAAGCTTTCAATTTTACTGATTAAAAGAAAAAATCATCCCTGCATAGGGATGTGGGCCCTTCCCGGAGGTTTTGTCGATATGGATGAAAGCCTTTCAGATGCTGCGAAAAGAGAACTCTTTGAGGAGACAAATGTATCAAATGCACCTCTTTCCCAGCTGGTTACATTAGGAGATTTGGGAAGAGATCCAAGAGACAGAAATATAAGCACAGGTTATATTTCATTAATTGAGGAGTGTGCCATAGAATCAGGAGATGATGCAGCAGATGCCAGGTGGTTTGACATAAGCATAGAGGAAGAAGATTTTGGTAATAATAAGCTTTATAGCCTGTTATTAGTTAATGAGGAGGAGATAAGAGCTAAAATCAGGGTTTATTTTAATGAAAATTTATTTACTAAATACAGAGTTGAAATTGTGGAGAATAAAGACATTGCCTTTGACCATCTTAAGTATATAGGATATGGACTGTTAAGACTTATGGATGAAAAAGTGATAAAGTTATAGGAGGATATTATGGAAAGGACATTAGTACTTATTAAGCCGGATGCAGTAGAACGAGGACTTATTGGAGAGATAATAAGCATCTATGAAAAAAAAGGGATAAAAATAACAGCCATGAAAATGGTCAAGGCAGACAAAGAAACTGCACAAAATCACTATGAAGAACACAAGGATCGAAGTTATTTTAAAGCACTTATCAGCTATATTACCAGAAGTCCCATAGTTGCTTTGATACTTGAAGGAGATAACGCAGTTGAACAAGTTCGGATGATAAATGGAGCTACAGATCCAAGAAAACAAGATATGGGAAGTATAAGAGGCAGATATGCTGTAAGCTATTCTGAAAATACAGTTCATTCTTCGGATTCCATAGAGCATGCAGAAAGAGAAATTAATATTTGGTTTCCTGAAATTTAGGGGGTATATTAATGGATTTAAAAAAGTTATTTTGGCCAATGCTGTTTATATTGGCAGGAGCTGTAATTATCATTAACACTGTATTTGATTTAGATATCAGATTAAGCAGATTAATATTTGCAGTTATTCTTATTTATATTGGATTTTCTATAATATCAGGTAAAAAAAGTGAAAAAACATCAGCTGTTTTCAGTGAGGCAAAAACAAACAGCGACAGATCAAGAAATTACAGTTCTGTATTTGGAACCGGAGATGTGGATTTAACAGATATTTACCTGAATGGAGAGAACATAAATGTAAAAGCAGATATAGTTTTTGGAACAGGAAGAGTAAAGCTTAAAGGCAGTACACCTGCAGTTATTAAAATGGAAAGCTATTTTGCATCTACCAGCTTCATGGGAGATAATATAGTTTTTGGAGAAAAAACAGTAAGAACGCCTTCTTATATAGATGGTGAGCCATATTTAAACCTTAGGGTGAGTACTGTATTTGGTTCAGTTTTTATTGATATAGTTGATTAACCTGTGCTTAGCACAGGTTTTTTCAGCATATATATTGATAAAAATGCTGTTTTTATTAATAGAAAGAGGTAATTCAGATAATTTAAAATTATATTTATTTTCAGCTGA
>JAJBWD010000333.1:0-4588 GCA_032907345.1 Bacillota bacterium
ATCTTACAATTCTATTGTACCATCTGCATAAACTTAATGAATATTAAGAAATAAACTTATTAGTAATTTTTCCCAAGGGTCAGGCCCCATTCTGTCGCTTTTTCAATATCCTCATCATTAGGTCTGCCCTTTGCAATTCCTCCTATTAGTTTAAATGGTCCAACGGTGTCAAAGCCCTTGCAGGCAAAGCTGCCGATAACTTTAAGCCCTTTTTCCTCCAGCTTCTTTTCCAGGGGTTTGTTATATTCAATTTTACCCATACCGCTTGTGGAAAATACAAATGCTTTCTTATTGCTTATCATCGGCATATTTTCAATTAAATCAGTAATGCTTTGATGAAATTTACTCATATATATGCCGGAACCAAAACCAATTAAATCATAGCTGCTTAAATTCTCTAAATTAAAATCCTTTGCTTTTACCATATCAGCATTTAAAGATTCAGCTATTATTTTCCCAATTTTTTCAGTATTGCCATGATGTACTGATGTATATATTATTAGAGTTTTCAATTTAGCGCCTCCATATAGTGAATTTATTATCTATATTATACCATATGAGCATAAATCTGATATACATTTAAACTATTTTAGTTTATTAACAAAGTTAATATGTCAATTCATTCCAAGGGTCAGGCCCCATTTATTAATATTATAGCAAATACTACCAATATTATTGCTATTTTATTCTTTTTAGATATTATCGCTTTATATAAAAGTACTTCCCCCAAGCTTATAAATATTATGCTTCCCGCGCTGTATATAGGAAGAGCTGCAGATGTTGGCATAAAATTTAACGCCATTATCAGAAAATATGATGAAAATAAATTTGGAATACCCACTAAAAATCCTATTAATAATTCACTTCCTTTTATACTTTTATGAGATCCTGACACAGATCTTAATACAAAATATGAACTAAACAGAAATGCCATAGTAAATACAACAAATAAGAATAAATCTTTATATTCTATTAACCCATATTTCTGAAATAATTTATTTTGAAATTCTGCCATTCCTCCAAATATGAATAATAAGATTAATGTCATATTTATTTTTTTATTTTCTTTTAAGGATATGTTTACATAAATTATTGAAAATAAAGCTAACAATATACCTGCTGTTTGCAAGGTTTTAGGTATTTCTTTCCAAAGCAAAACAGAAAATATCATAGGCAGTAAAATACCCAGCTTCCCAAATGTACCTGAAAGGGCAGCTCCGTTTTCTTTTACGCTCTTTTGATAATAAATAAATGAAAGGAAAAAGAAAATACCTCCGATAATTCCCAGCAGTACTGCAAATATAATACTGGTACTTTCAGAAAGCTGTCCATTATTTTTATATATTATATAAGAAAATTCTTCTATAAATTTTGCAGATGACAAACTAATTTTCCTAAAATTTATTGAATGATTATTTATAATCATCAGTAAGCTTATTGTTAATGCAGTTAAATAGTTTATACTTGTTACGATATATCTGTTCATTTTGCGATTTTCACTATATTTAAAGATCAAAGCAATTGATGAACTGCACAATATAGCTAAAAATAAATAAAACATATTGCCTATCCTTTCATATTAAGCTTAAATTTGTCCTGCTTTTGCAGTAATTTAATAAGTGTTAAATATTAAAATATACACCATAACATTATATAATAAAAATGCCTGCTGCATAAATATTTTTCCTGCAGCAGGTACAGATATCACTTTAAATTATTTATAAGCAATTGCAATTATTTCAGGTCATAACAAAGCCAAATAATTATGTTCTATTATTCAGAATAGGAAAGTCCAATATTTTCTCTTATTTTATCCATGGTCTTCATTATTTCTAATGATTCGTCTAATGAATTTATAGAATTTTCTGTTTCTCCTCTATTTACTGTATCCATAAATGCCAGGGCCTCGTAATTATAACCATTACCTTCAATTGGAAGGTTTATCTTAATTTCTTTTTCTCCGGCTAAAGACAATATTAATTCTTCTGCTTTCCAAAATTCGGGTATTGTAATCATTCCTTTTGTTCCCATAATAACTGCCTGTTGAGGAGTTTCAGTACTTATTGAACATAAAAGGCTTGCAATTTCTCCTGTATCATACCTAAATTGAATTGATGTTTTTTCATCTACGCCAGTGGTTCCTATGTCAGTAATTGCTTTTATTAATTCAGGCTGCTTTCCCATTACCATAGAAGCAAAAGCAACAGTATATATCCCTACATCTAAAAGAGCTCCCCCTCCTAATTTTTTATTAAACAGCCTGCCCTTGGGGTTATGATCCGCCTTAAAACCAAAATCCGCTGTTATTATTTGAATATCACCTATAACTTTATTTTTCAGAAGTTCTCTTAATTTAACAATAGCCGGCATAAACCTTGTCCACATTCCCTCCATAACAGGCAGCTTATGTAATCTGGCACATTCCACCAATTCCTTTAATTCTTCAGTATTCATGGCAAATGGTTTTTCACATAATACCCCTTTCCCATTTTTCAGGAATAATGTGCTGTCTTCCTTATGTCTTATATGCGGCGTTGCAATATAAATAAGATCCAGCTCTTTATCCTTTGCCATATCTTCATAACTGCCATAAGCCTTTGGTATATTAAATTCTTTAGAAAAGGCTTCTGCAGTATTAAGATTTCTTGAGCAAACTGCTGATATTTCAGCATTTTCCAAATATCCCAAACCTGCTGCAAATTTATGGGCTATAACTCCGGTTCCTGCAATTCCCCACCTAAATTTATTTTTCATTTTAACCTCCTAATAGAAATTAATTTATAAGCTGCAGATACATTAATGATGTCTTTATAACTCTTACCCATATTATACCACGGTATGTATAATTTTCTATTAAGCTATTTTCAAATTTAAACCTGCAAATTGACATCTGAATAAATTTATATTTCTTTATAAAAAAAACAGCCTTAAAAGGCTGATTATTGTAATTATCTTATATCATTATTCATGGTCCATACTTCTGTCAGAGCAGGATTATTTCAGCAGCTCGGATAATCAGCACAGCTGTGCGGGTTCATTTATAATTTACTTCCGCAATGAGGACAATATTCAAAGCCCGAATCCACTATTCTTCCGCAGTTGCTGCATACTGCCGTCCCATTATTGGGATTATATACTTCTTTTAACTCAAAATCATTTATATTTATATCTTCACCCTGCTGATTATTTATTCTGTCAAAGGTTTCTTTAGAAATCTCAAATACGCTGTTGCAGCATCTGGCTCTCAGATAATATTTTTTATTCCATTTAATAATTGGTATAAAGAACAGATGCAGAAAACTATACGTAAATAACAGTTCATAGGAGCTCATCTGGCCGCAGCCCCTGCAGATAATATTTCTGATTGTCTTAATAACCTTTTCTTTGCTTTCTGTTCCAAGTATAAAAAACATAATAAATCCCCTCTTTATAACTTTTATCAGAATTGTATCTCTTCGTCAAAAATATCTTCAAAATCAATTTCAGCATATTGAGAATATTATTTATGATTATCTTTTATATTTTCTTCCATTTAATACCCCAATTTTCTATATTCATTCAGGAATGAATCTACAGACCGCAGAAGTTTTCTCTTTGCTATAGATACGCTGCAATATTCACATATATCTACCAGCAAACTGAATATTAATGGATTTCGAATTAAGATTTGCTTTGGCCTGCCATACTTCATTACAAAATTAATAAACATATTTATTATTATGTCAATTTCATTATTTTCCGGAGTCAGCATATGCTGTCCTATCACCATGTCATTTGAATGATCCATCATCAGCATTAATTTTGGATTTACAGGGCGATCATATTTTTTATCAGTTATAATGGAATTCATGTATGCCATATCAAGTTCTAATACTGCATTAATTTTAGGCTGTTTCTTAATCTTATTTTTCAATATTTCATCTTGTAATACTAAAATTGGATACTCATTTTCATAAAATGGCAGCTTTACATTTTCATTAACCCAATTTTTCTTTTTATTATCATATCTATGTAATAATGTCTCACCTTTTTCAAAATTCACATTTAGTTTCTGTTCTCTAAATGCTCTTATAGTTAAAATAAACTGTTTTAAACATTTTGTTAAGAGCAGAGTCTCTTTTTCATCTAATATATAGGGAACATAACCTTTTTTATATGATTCAAAATAAATCCACTGATTTTTGCCTCTGAATTTTAAACATAAATCCTTTATCACCTGCTTTTGTTCCTTTTGAACTTCTTCCCTGTTTCCAAAATAGCAGGATAAATTAGACTGTTCATACATAACATACTTAGCCGGCATGCCGTTTTCTCCACATTCAGCTATTGAATAAAAATCTCTGAGGCCATCATATCCTATATATGTTATAATTCCATAGCAGTCTCCGTTTCTTCCCAAAACACTACAATAACAAGTTTCCTTCATTTCAGGCAGCTTAATTGAAATAAGATCCATATCCCATAAATATTCCCACGGTTTTAAATCTTTTATTTCTTGTCCTGCTTCATATAATTCTTTCCACTGCTCTAAGCTTGCTTCTTTTCTCATGCTTATTCTCCTATTAATATTTCTGTAAAAAATTTTCTA
>JAJBWD010000334.1:0-9604 GCA_032907345.1 Bacillota bacterium
CGCTCTTCCGATCTAAGCTTTAATGTGGACGAATTTGCGTGTGGAAGATCGTATTGAAAGAAATGTACTTGGGAAAAATGAAAAATAAAATAAAGACACTCCTAACGAAAGGAGGTAAGAAATGGGATTATTAAGTTCAATAAAACAACTTTTTATAAGAGCTAAAAGCACTATAGTAGTAGACCCTTTTTCAAATTATAGATTTTGGAATACAAATATAGCTAACAATGAGACTATATTTGCTGTAATTACACGATTAAGTAACTCAATGGCTAGTTTACCCTTAAAGTTATACCATAACTATGATGTAGTAGACCCTTATGAGGATGATATTGCCAATCTTGTAGAAGAACCTAATTCTTATATGACACAATTTAAGTTTATAAGAAAAATGGAGACTCTCAAGAACATGACTGGTAATGCATATGCTCTAATAGAATACGATATGTTTCATACACCTATAGCCCTGCATATTTTAAATTCTGACTTAGTAGAACCAGTAATTGAAAAAGATACTAATGAATTGTGGTACAGGGTAGCTGATTCGGATGGAGCAGTATATATCCATAACTCAAACATAATTCATATACACCATATTACTGGCGTTATAGGGGAAAAAGGCTTAAATCCACTGGATATACTCAAAAATACCATTGATTATGATAGAGAAATCAAGGAATTCAGTTTAAATCAACTGGAAAATGGACTTAAAGCTAATATAGTTGTAAAGATTCAAGGGAAATTGAATCAAGAGAACATGAAAGTTTATACAGACATGTTACAGAAGTTCCAAAAAAATGGGGTTTTATTTGTAGACAATGGCAAGGAATTTCAAGAGCTTAATGGATTTAATTTTATAGACCCTAAAGTTTTTGACGTGGAGAAAATAACTGTAGAGAGAGTCGCCAGAGTTTATAATATGCCTTTATCCAAGCTCAATAGTGAAAAAAACAGCTATGCAAGTGCTGAACAGGGTGATTTGGAGTATATAAAAGATACGATATTACCAAATACCCGAATGTGGGAACAGGAATTGAAAAGAAAGCTACTTACAATCGAACAAAGAAAAAATGGATTCTCCTTTAGATTCAATATGAATGGCTTAGCCAGAGCAGATATGAATACAAGGGGAAATTTTTATTTTAAAGGAATTCGTTCAGCATGGTTTAAACCTAACGAAATACGTTCACTTGAGGATATGCCGCCAGTTGAAGGAGGAGATAAATTGTACGTATCAAGAGATTTAATTTCACTTGATTTGATAGACAAAATACCACTGAAAGGGGGTGGAAATGGTGAAAATACTGGAATTCAAAAGTAAAAACAAGGCTGGCAAAGAAAAAATAAATGGAAAGATGGAAATTAAGAATCAATCTGAAAGCTCTACGGAGCTTTATTTTTATGGAGACATTTGCGGAGCTACATGGGATAAATGGCAGGATGAAGATAAATGCCCCCAAGATGTGGCCGACTTCTTAAATCAACTTGAAGGAAGCAAAGATATAAATATTTATATAAATAGTGGTGGTGGAGATGCATTTGCTGGGTTAGCTATCTATAACACGTTAAAAAGAAATACTGCCAATAAAATTGT
This sequence comes from Bacillota bacterium, assembly GCA_032907345.1. GTDB lineage: Bacteria > Bacillota > Clostridia > Clostridiales > Clostridiaceae > JAJBWD01. The sequence goes on from JAJBWD010000334.1 coordinate 1,595, forward strand.
ACATGTAGATGGATTGGCTGCAAGTGCCGCATCTGTGATTGCACTGGCAGGAGATAAAGTAATAATACCTACTACATCTCAGCTTATGATCCATAAAGCATGGACTTTTGCTATGGGGAATGCCGACGATATGAGAAAAAGAGCTGACGATCTAGATAAATGCGATGAATCTATATTAAATGTTTATATGGAAAATGCCAAAGAAGATGTTGAAATTGGCACTATGAAACAGCTTATGGCAAATACTACATGGATGACTGGTGATGATGCAGCACAATATTTTAATATTGATGTTGAAGAAGGAACAAAGGCTGCAGCATATGCTGATAGCCAATTTTTTAACGTATATAATAATGTACCTAAATGTATAACTGAAAAAAACAAGCAAAAACCACAAAGTAATACCAATAACTCTATTGAAAAAGATGAAGAAATAGAAGCCCTAATAAAACGAGTTAACAATGAATTAAAAAATGAAAATTTCGAGGAGGAATAATAAATGAGTAAACTTAACAGATATCAACTAGAACAGACATTAGCAGGAATAGGACAGAATTTGAAAGCAGAAACAGAAAAGCTCACTTCTATGTACGCAGATAGTAAAACTACTTTAGATGCTAGATCCGAACAGAAGAATGTTGTAAAGGACTTAGAAGAAAGACATAACGGTATAAAATCTCAGATTGCTGAACTTGATGCGGCTGCGCAAGCAAAATTACAAGCTAAAAGCAGTATTGACAACATTAAAGACGATAAATCCAAAATAATTACGGCAAAGGCATCCTTAATTAGATCCGTAATGGCAAGAAAACCTGTAGCTGATGATATTAAGAATATACTTGGTGGAGTAAAAGCTGCTGCATTAGGTGATGGGTCTACTCTTGGAAATGGAGATAAAATACTCCCTAGTACTTTAACAAATGAGCTTTTGACTGAACCAGTGGTAACTAATCCATTAAGAGATATTTCAACTATGACAAATATAACTAATCTTGAAGTACCTAAGATAATTTTTTCTCTTGATGATGACAATTTTATAGCTGATGGTGCAACTGCGAAAGAACTGGCCGCAAGCGCAGATACTATTGTATTTGGAAGAAATAAATTCAAAGTATTCTGTGATATTACCGAGACTGTGTTAAATGGCACAGATACAAACCTTGTTGCTACTGTAAATGCAGGATTACAGAGTGGACTTGCTAAAAAGGAGAAGAAAGTTGCTTTTGAAGCTACTACTCCTACAGATATGAGCTTTTATCAGAAAACCGGTGAAAATTATGCAATTAAAGCTGTAAGTGGAAGTACTATGTACGATGCTATTACTCAAGCACTGGCAGACCTTGAAGATGACTATGGCCAAAACGCAAAGATAGTTATGAGAAAGGCAGATTACTTCGCAATGATTAAAGACCTTGCAAATGGTAGCGCCACACTGTTTATGGCACAGCCAGAACAGATACTCGGAGCACCTGTTGTATTCTGTGACTTGGCTACAGTACCTATTATTGGAGACTTTGCTTATTCTCATTTTAACTATGACTTAAATATGCTTTATGACCAGGACAAAAATGTTAAAACTGGTATAGAAAGCTTTGTTTTAACTGCATGGTTAGACCACAAGATTAAAATGTATTCTGCATTTAGACTTGCTACTGTTACTCCCTAATACTCCCCAAGGACTGAAAGTTACTTCTACAACTAGCGATAGTGTCTCTTTATCATGGGAGTAGCTCTCATAGGGGCTTATTATAAAGGAGCGTGATTATATGAATACTTATAATGTTTACAGGAATGGGCAAAAAATAAAAGATGGATTAACTGAAAAGAATTATACAGACATAGGGCTGGAACCCAATACAGAATATTCTTACCAAGTAAGTGCTGTAAATGACAAAGGAGAAAGCCCGTTAAGCACAGCTATACCAGGTACTACTCAAAGTATTGAAGTAACTGGTATAAATCTAAATAAAACTTCAACAAGTATAGCTGTAGGAGCGAATGAAACTCTTACAGCTACTATTTTGCCTGAAAATGCTACTGATAAAGAAGTTCTATGGAGTTCATCAGATGAAAGCAAGGGTACTGTGGATTCTACCGGAAAAGTAATAGGGATAGCAGAAGGCACGGTAACAATTACTGCTAAGGCACATGGTGACCAAACTAAAACTGCAAGTTGTGAAGTTACCGTAACTGCAGCGTAAAGCAGGTGATAACATATGGAACTACCTGAATTAAAAGAATGGCTGAGAATAACGTGGGACAATGAAGATACTAATATATTGCAACCTCTGATGTCTGCATCTGAAATGATAATAGAACAGGCTACAGGAGTAAAATCAGATAATTTAACAGATGAAAAAGCTAAATCATTGTATAATTTAATACAAAAAATTGTAATAACTGATTTATATGAAAACAGAGCTGGAGGCAACAAAGATAATCCAGGACTTACAAGCTTATATATGCAACTAGAATCTTATAAATTAGGTACTGAAAATATTGCACCAGAGGGTGGTGATACACCATGAATCCAGGAGAATTAAACCATTATCTAGAGATACAGCAATATGGAAATGGTGGAACAGATGAAGATGGCTTCCCAATACAAGGATGGGACCATCTAATGAATATATGGGCTTCCAAACAAGGCTTAGTTGGTCGAGCTTTTTATGCGGCTCAAGCAGTACAATCTGAAAATGATGTAACTTTCAGAATACGCTATGTGAAAGGTATAAAAGCAGGCATGAAAGTTATTGATGGAGATAATATCTACTATTTAAAAGTGGATCCCGTGGATAAAAAAGGTGACAGAAAAGAATTATATCTTATCTGTAACAACACAAAGCCTAGCACAGGAGGTGAGTAATTTGGCTGCTGACATTGAATTGAATGGAATGTCTGAATTAATTGAAAAGCTTGAAGCTACAAATGCTAAAGCTAAAAGTATTGAAAACAATGCTTTAAAAGCAGGTGCTCAACCAATCTTTGAAGACATGAAAAACACTACAGCGTTTAAAGACAAAACTGGTGATTTAAGAAAAGCTTTGACAGTTGGAAAGATAAAAACCAAAAATGGTGTAAAATCCATTCAAATTGGTATAGAAAGAGGATATGTAAAATATTTTTATGGAAATTTTTTGGAATTTGGTACTTCAAAAATGCCTGCAAGACCTTTCATACATCCAGCATATTTAAGGCATAAGCAAGAAACTTTGGAAATAATAAAAAGTTATTTAAGGCAGGCTTTGAAATGAATACTATAAATAACATTTTAAGTCCTACAGGAGTGCCAATTAGCAGATTAAACTATGCAGGTAGTGAAGATCCTTATATAACCTTTTTCTTTTATGGTGAACAGGGAGAAGCTTTTGCAGATGATAAAGAAACTTCCACAGGATATTACTTACAAGTAGATATATGGACAAAAGGTAATTTTACAGCATTGGCCAATCAAGTTAAAAGTTTAATGGAGGATGCTGACTTCAAAAGAATATATTCAACTGAATTACACGAATCAGATACAGGACTAAACCATAAGGTATTGAGATTTTCTCATTATGAAGAAAATTCTTGATACCTTTTTATTTTGAAAAATTTAAGGAGGAATAATAATGACAAAGCACAGTGCGCAAATAGGATTGGAGCATTTAGTATATGCAATAATGCATGATGATGGGATAACATACGATACACCAAAGTTATTAAGCCCTGCTATAGAGGCTAAGATAACACCAAAAACTAATTCCGATACTTTATACGCAGATGATAAATCCGTAGAAAATGCTACTACACTTGGAGAAATAGACGTAGAGTTAAACACGCAAGATATTCCGTTACAAGCTCAGGCAGATTTACTTGGACACAAAATAGATGCAAAAGGAATTTTGGTACACAATGGAACTGATGATACTCCATATGTTGCCATTGGATTTAAATCTAAAAAAGGAGATAACAGTTACAGGTTTGTATGGCTTTTAAAAGGCAGATTTCAAGAAATTGAAGAAGATTACAAGACCAAGGAAGATAAAGCTAATTTTGCTACTCCAACCTTAAAAGCAACTTTTGTAACTAGAGATGATGATAACTGGAAATTTATAGCTGACCAAAACAATGGAATGGATGCAGATACTATGGAACATTGGTTTGATGCAGTATATCAGCCTAATGTCGATACTGAACCACTTACAGCAACTACTACACCAGAAAATGGTGCAACTGGAGTTGCTGCTAATAGTGGCATAGAATTTATATTTAATAAAGCAATAAATACAGGAACAGTTAATGACACATCTGTATTTTTACTTAAACCGGATGGCACATCTGTAGATTCTACTATAGTTGTAAGTACAGATGCTAAAACCGTAACCTTAACTCCTAAGAATGATTTAGCAGCAGGAAGTTATATTGCTATGGCAACAAAAGCTATTAAATCTGAAAATGGTGCAACTTTAGCAAACAATATTGCAGCCAATTTTACAGTTTAATAAATATAGCTTGATAGAGCAACTCTTTATTTAATAGGTGTAATTATATTTACATCTATTAAAAAGTTGCTTATATTTAAAATTTAACGGGAACAAAAATGTCCAAGGAGGAAATTTATAATGGAACAGATAACTATAAAATTAAATGATAAAGAATATACTATGCCAAGACCAAAAACTAGAGTAGTAAGAAATACTCTTAAATTTCTAAACGAAACAAAAATAAATTTTGCAAATTTCAGGCCTCAGGATCTAGATAAAATGGTAGGTTATGTTTGTGGTGCATTTGGTAAACAATTCAATCCCGATGATGTATATGATGGCTTATATGCTGATGATATAATGGAAAAATTTAATGAGTGTATGGATACTATTTTATCTAACTTAAATTTACACTTGCAACAGCTCCCAAACGAAAATCCTCCAGAGGAAACAAAAGAGTAACTCTGGAGGACTTCATAAAAGAAATATATTTGGATAGATTAAATGCTGGTGAATCTGTAGAATCTATAGATAGTATGGATTTTTTTTATTACCTTGATTTACTTGTATATAAAGCTAATAAAGATGAAGATAAGGAAGTAAATAAAACTACCATAGAAAATGTTATATAATGTAAAAATAATAGAAAGATGCTTCTTAATTTGGTATTATATAGATATATACTAAATTAAAGGGGAATCTATTATGAAGAAAAGAGTAATTTTAGAAATTGTATGTGCAATTATAATTTTTATCGTAGGCTATTTTGTTGGAGATAGTGCTGCAATAAATCGAGTAAATAAAAGTTTAAATTCTACAGATTCAAATCAAACATCATCTACCAAAGCAGATGATAATTCCAATACTAACGATTCAAAACAAAAGAAGTCAGATGCAAAAGTATACAAGTTTGGCAATGAAGGAACGTCTGATGGCTGGACTATAAAAATATTAGATGTTAAGGAAGCAACAACTATTCCGAGTGGTGACGGCTCAGACAATAAAACAACTCAGCAGAAATTTATAATAATTAAGCTTCAAATGACTAACGTTTCACAGGCTGCAGCACAATATGATGACAGTGAGTTTATATTAGCTAATAATAAAGATCAAAAACAATATCAAATAGATTCTGATGCATCGCTTACAGCTAATCAAGTAGAAACTATATACAAGAAAAATTCAAATTTTTTCTTAAGTATTGATAATGTTAATCCTAATATGCCAAAGCAAACTTATATGATATTTGAAGTTCCAAAAAATTTTAATTTACAAAATGGAGTTTTAGCTCATACAGGCAATAATCAAATATCATGGTTCTATTTAAAATAAATCAATTATGAAAAGTCTTAGAGATAAGGCTTTTTTATTTTGCAAAAAAATAATCAAGGGAGGAGGTAAATAAATGGCTGATGAAGAGATAAGCTCTTTGGCAGTGCGAGTTGCACTGGATGATTCCAATTTTAGTAAAGGGATGCAGAACTTAAAAAGAAATCTTGGAGTAATAGATAGTCAGTTCAAAAATAGTGTTGCAGGAGTTAAGGATTGGGGAAAAAGTATTGATAGCTTGAAAAATAATGCTCAATCTCTAAGTGATAAAGTTGAAGTTCAACGCAAGATAGTTCAAAGTTATTCATCACAGCTAGAAAAATCCAAGAAAACTTTAGAAGATAATTCTAAATCCATGATGAATTTAAAAACCAGAGTGGATAATACAAGAAAGGCTTATGAAGTCAGTAAAGATACTTTTGGTGCTACCGATGAAAAAACTAAAAAATTAAAATCGGATTTAGATGATTTAACTAAAAAATATCAAAATAACGAAAGAACCGTAACTAATAACAATAAGACTATACAAGGATATACCATTCAATTAAATAATGCTCAATCCAAATTAAGAGGATTTGAAAATCAACTAGATAGTGCCAATAAAAAAATTGCTAATTTTAAATTAACTTCTTTAAGTGCTTCTCTTAAAGAAAGCAGTGATAAATTTAAAACTGTTGGAGAAGGAGCCGATAAAGCTGGCAATGGATTATTAAAATTATCCGTTCCACTAGTAGGAATAGGTGCTGCGGCTGCAAAAGTTGGAATGGATTTTGAAACTTCTATGTCACAGGCTGCTGGAGCTTTAAATAAGCCTGTAAGTCAAATGGGCAGTTTAAATGAGCTTGCTTTAAAAACAGGTCAAGACACCCAATTCTCAGCAACGCAGGCAGGACAGGCAATGACTGAACTTGCTAAAGGAGGACTCAATGAAGCACAAATAAAAGCTGGAGCATTAGATGCTACGATGAACTTAGCAGCATCTTCTGGAATGGATTTAGGTATAGCTGCAAATACAGTTGTTCAAGCAATGGGCGCTTTTGGACTTTCTGCTAGTCAAGCATCTCAAGCAGTTAATGCATTAGCAGGATCGGCAGCTGCATCATCTACAGATGTTGAACCATTGTCACAAGGTTTAGCACAATGTGCTGCTCAGGCTCACATGGTAGGTTGGTCTATACAAGATACAACAGCAGTATTGGGAGCTTTTGCAGATGCAGGAGTTGTAGGAAGTGACGCTGGTACATCTCTTAAAACTATGCTTCAAAGATTAGGGGCACCACTTAAAGACGCTAGAGCTGAAATGAAATTATTAGGTATTAATATCTGGGATGGCAACGGCCATATGAAAGATGCCGCAGGAATTGCTCAAGAGCTACAATCCCACATGAAAGGTTTGTCTGATTCCCATAGACAGGCTGCCATGTCTATAATATTTGGTTCAGATGCTACAAGAGCTGCAAGTATTTTAATGAACAACGGTGCCGCAGGAGTACAAAAATATACTAAAGCCACAAATGACCAAAGCACAGCATCAAGGTTGGCTGCAAGTCAAATGGGCGATACAGCAAAATCAATTGAACAAATGAAAGGCTCTCTTGAAACTGCTGGAATAAAACTCGCTCAAAATTTTGCCCCAACTATAAAAGTCGTTGCTGATGATATTGGAAAATTAGCTGATGCGTTTGGAAATTTAAGCCCTGGAACTCAGAAATTAATGGTTGATTTTGCAGAGATTACTGTAGTAGCTGGTGGTACTTTAAAGGTGCTTGGAGGATTTGCAAAAAGTACAGGAAGTATTTTAGACTTTTTAGGTAAATTTACAGGTAAGGTTGCAGAATCAAAAGTGGCTTCTAAAGTAGCTGAAGAAGGAATAAAGAAAGTAGGACTTGCAGCCGCAGAAACAGGGGTAGAAACTGCAGGCGTAACAGCTGCAAGTGGTGGGCTTGTTGCTGGTTTAGGTTCAGTAGCAGCAGTTGCATTACCAGTAGCTGGAGCTATTGTTGGCGTTGGAGCTGCCGCATATGGTATTCATTATGCTGTAACTGAAAAGGCAGTACCAGCAGTAGATTTATTTAATAATAAATTTAAAGAGTCCACTCAAGTAATGGACCAGTACGGAAATAAAATAAATACTACTGTCACTAAAACTGTAGATTTCTCTGAATCTACTAAAAAAGCAGTAAGTTCATATATGCAAATGGATACAAATGTTAGA
>JAJBWD010000335.1:0-7043 GCA_032907345.1 Bacillota bacterium
GATTCCATCCCAATTTAAATATAAATTCCTTCTGTCAATATCCGGTTTAGGATATCCTATCACATTTCCAAAATCAAAATAAATTCCTTTAATTCCATCAATCATTGTCTAAACTCCATAAACAAGCTTTTATTAAATATTTTCATTCAATAGCTCAGAACCCGCATTCTTCATTAACTATATACAACTTAATTCTTTCACTATCTGCCTGTCCTTCAATTATTGAAAGAGTATTGCAAACCCTTTCCACTGATATACAGTCCACACATTTATTTATCGTTACACAAGGAGGCTTAAAGCCAGCTCGTTTTGCATTTAACGGACATGCTATGTTCTTAACCCTTTTAACTGCATCATCTAAAGTATCAACCACCTTAGTTTTTAAAAGAGTTTGTAATATCAATTTTTTGAAGTGTGGCTGAATGTCCTATTCACACAGTACAATGGGTTGGTACAGTATTCAAAATATTTTCTTTAGCATTTCAGATGTTAATATTATAGATACGTAAACGTTTCTCACAGATAAAAAGAAGTTTGTACTAATTATAAAACTTTATATTGATTTAAACGCACTGTTAGATATAGAATTAGACTTTACATTAATCCATTGCTGCTTATCACAATACTCTTGCCCAAATATTGAAAAGGCGAGACAACTCAACTAAACATTATGCTCATAATCTTAAAGATGGATGTAAATATTCGGAGGCGGTTCATTTTCAGGCAACACAAATATCTTTCAAATTAGATTTCTCCCTTAATCAACATTTTCCTGATTTTTCATTAAGTCAGCAGCAGAAATATACGGATTATGATATCTGGTTCTGCTTTCCGGTAAAGCAAGCTTTTTAGAAATTATATTATCCAACTGCACATACGCCTGCGGTGTTTTGAACTGTATAGCTTTTTTAGGGCAGTATACGACACAGGCCATACACCCAACGCATCTATGATTCCAAACGGGGTGACTGTTTTCAAATGAGATATTGTTTGTGGGGCAGACTTTGCGGCAAACTTCACAGCCAATGCAGGCATCTGATGGATAAAACCCCTTATCATATTCATGTTCAACATTGATAAATGGTGTCATCATTTTTGAGTATAGTCGCCTTGTAATCGGAGACATTTTGGGATAGGCTCGTTTTCTCGCTTGTGCTATTTCTTTCCCGATTTTTGCGGCTCCCTTTTCAGAATGAGGCACCATGAAACGCTGCGGCGGGAAGGGTTCATAGGCAGTACATTGGCTTGCTACACAGCGCAGCGCTTTACCATAACTTAAGTGTGCGCCTTTTGAACTCAGGACTCTTTCAATTGTTTCAAAGCTTTTCCCATGAACGGCAACGTAGGTACTAACCATAAAAATGTAAGCATTCGGATTAATAGACAATTGCTCTACAAATTTTTCCATCGGTGTTGGAACATTCCATTCATATGCGGGACAAACAAAGCCAATCACACCTGCTTCTGTCGCAGGAAATTCTTCCGGATTACTTCTTACAGATACGAGTTTTGCACCGCCAATTTCTCCAGCAATGATCCTTGCTGTTCTAAGACTATTCCCCGTGCCACTAAAATAATAAATAATTTTTTCCATAGCAACCTCCAATTTGCCGATGTTTTATATGATAATTAGCCTTAACAACTCTGTGATACCTCCAGTCATTACACCAATAACAGGACATAACAAGAATATGGCTTACAGAATATGTTCAATAAGCAGATGCTTTTTCCAACATTTGAATGGGCGAAAGACCTTAACATTCATATCAAGTTTTTCGGCAAAATTCTTAGTACTGATGCTGAATAATATCATATCCATAATTTCAAAATCAGCGATGTTCATCATCATCATGACCAGATATCCTTCGATAAAGAGCGTTAAAAAACTTGGATTATGCTCATAATCGTTTTAATTACAATTCGTTTTATTAATCTATTAATAATCTGCAATTCACAAACAACTATGCAAATTCATTTTATCAGGTATTAAACAAGTAGTCTTTGTATCGCAATTTCTTACTCTTGCGAATAATTAATATAATCTAACCAACCAATTATCACCTGATTTGCTGCGTTCATACATAAATTCACTAAAGCTTTCTGAATCAAAAACTTTTAATAAATCCATAAAATCATCTACTAATGCAATATTATTTAATGCGTCCCTTTCAATCCATCTCATTTCTCCTTCCTCAGAAGAAATTAAATTACCATCAAATTTATCTGTCTTAAACAATAGCACAATATATCTCTCATCTTCATCTGTCTGAAATTGCTTAACACCGCATAATTTAGGTTCTCTTATAGTTAATCCCGTTTCTTCATATATCTCACGAATAACTGCCTTAACGAATGATTCTTCTTTTTCTACATGTCCTCCCGGGAATGTAAGTCCGCGCCAGTCTTTTTTAACCCTGTCCTGAAGTAATATTTTATTGCCATCATAAACCATGCACAAAACAGTTACTATGGCTTTTTCACACCTGCTCATTTTTTATCTCCATAAATTATTATTTATATTGAACTTTTGATTAATAATCTTCCTTCGTCATCAAATATGATGGATGGTATAATCCGGTAGGCTCATAGAATTCATCATGAGTGTATTTAAATCCAAGTTTTTTAAGAAGCCTGGCAGATACTGTATTTTTAGGATTATGTCCTGCAAAAAGTGCTGCTGCTTTCATATTTTTAAATGAAAACCCTATTATAGCTTTACAGGCTTCCTGAGCCAGTCCCATTCCCCAATATTTCCTTTTTAAATGTATTCCCATTTCCAGAATGTTTTTTTCAGGGTCATATGGGCGCAGTCCGCAGCATCCCACATTCTCATTGGTTTCTTTCATATAAATCGGGAAGTATTGGATATTATATTTATTATAATTATCAATTTCCTTATTAAGTCTGTTCTTTACCTGTTCATCAGACATTCTGCCCTCTGCTGTAATAAACTTAGTAACCTCCGGATCACCCCAAAGCTCCAAAGCATCAGGCATATCGCTCTCATTCCATATTGAAAATCCTAATCTTTCTGTTTTTAAAAAGTACTCTTTCAAAATAAACTCTCCTGTTATTTATTCAAATTGATTCTTCGCTATTCTAAGATGAGCAATCCAGACTGCCATTTTAATCACCTTAATTTGAAATGAAACAATTTACAACTATTATATCACATTCCATATTAATCCAAATACCAGAAAAGTTCGCTTAATTATCAGCTGATCTTCTCTTACATATATTTATTCAGCATTATATGGTTTACTGTAGAGATCCTTCTTTTTCAGTCCATTTTTCTTTGCTGTCATAATCCAGCCTTTATCCCCGGCAAACATATAAAGTCTTCTTGGGAAATTCATTTTAATGCTGAAATTATTTTTAGTTTCAATTTCGTTACTATTAATATCCTGTTCAATAGCAGAAAAAGCCTCATTTAATTCATTCATAGTCTTCTTCATGAAGGGTGCATCCTTTGCTCCAAGCAGCATACCTCCGCCCCCTATTAAAACACCGAATCGGAACTTAGCATTTATATGAAGGCAAAAGCTTTCAATTACCCGGACTGCTTCCAGATTTATATCCGGTTCCGGAAATCCGCAATTGACTATGGCATATACTTTAGGACTGTTCTTAATGTTTTCATTTTGCTTATAGAATTTGTAATAGTCCTCTAAATACCGCATCAAAATTCCAGGAATGCAGAAAACATATAATGGAAATGCAAATACCACAACATCTGCCTTAAGCATAGTTTTATAATCCTGTTCTGTTTTCTTTTCCTTAATACTTTGACGGACATCCATAAATGCTGTATTTGCTTCTTTATGGTTAATTTTATTTTGCACCATATCTAATAATAGCTTCGATACTGCTTCCTTGTTATTAACCTTGGGACTGCCGTTTATCAAAATTATATTTTTCATAATTTACTATCCACCCTTCCCAGCTGAATTTTATTTAAAGCGACGGTTAAGTCCTGATCATCCTTATATATAATTACCTCCACATTTCTTCTGTGTTTTTTAGTAATATCGGTAAAAAGCTGAGAATCCTCCGGGCTTAATTCATCTCCATAGCCTATGATAATCTGGGCCGGATAATTTTCATATCGGGATGGGTGCATGGTTGAGCCATCAGGCCTTGTGATAAAGAAAGGAAGAATATTGGGAATCCACCTGTCTACTGCATTTTTTATATTGGCACTGAACTGGCCGAATATTACAGGACTTAAATAAATAACTGCATCACTGTTAACGAAACTATTGTTTATTTTCTTCATTCCATCCTGAATAACACATTCTCCGGGTGTTTTAATCCAGCAGCCAAAGCAGCCCATGCAAAAAGCCAGGTCATCTCTGCCAATATCTATCACATCAATTTCAAAGCCTTTTTCCTTTAGAAAGTCGCTGACTAAGTTTTTAATTTGCTGATATGTTTCAGTCTGGTAATCCTTATCTGAAATCAATAAAGCTTTCATGATTTTTTACCTCCCAAAATCAAATAATTTATAACCGATTCATTTTTATATCTTAAAAACTTTTTTCATGATATCTATAATTCCATCTTTTTATTAAGAACCTGCTCTATATATGGAGATTTAAATTCTTTTGCCAGTATATCCATATACACATCATCATATTTATTTCCGCCAATTATTTTAGCTTCCCTTAGTCTTCCAGCCTCTTTAAAGCCAATCTTGTGATAGCATTTCAAAGCTGGGCTGTTATAAGAATATACCTTGAGATAAATGTTGTTAAGATTAAGTATATTAAATCCAAAATCCAGCAGCAGATTCAGAGCTTCTGTGCCATAGCCGTTACTCCAGTAATTTTTATCTCCAATAAATATCCCCACCTCAGCACAGTGGTTTATATAATCAATGGAGGGAAAGCCAACATTTCCGATTGACTGATTCTTTTCATTATCAATGATTGCAAAGTTAAACTCACTTTTCGACAATCTTTCCAGTATGTTTTTTTCTGTTTCTTCATCAATCAGCTTACTGGGGAATATCATGCCTATGCCTACTTCCATGTCATTTACCCACTCTGTATACTTTGGATAATCATCTTTATCTATGGGTGACAGGTAAACCTTATTCCCAATTAATTTTTTATAATACATATTTTTCACTCCTTTTTTTTACTTTATTAATTTTAATACAGTCTGAACAGCTTCATCTTTATTTAAATCTGCATTTTTCTTAGCAGATACCTTAATGTCCGGTTCTGTCTTACTTTCGAAATTGCAGGAGCCGTCTGAAGTCAGACCCATTTCCTGAGTAAACCTGAAAACAAATCCGCTGTTGGGCAATGTACAGACCGCCGGGTCAAAGCCTATGCCGTCTCCTCCGGTTTTTTCGCCTACTAGTACAGCAAAGCCTGTACCCTTTGAAAATGCAGCAAATGCTTCTGATGAAGAAAAAACACTGCCGTCAACAAGGAGATATATTTTGCCTTTATAATCTATAGAATCCTTTGGTTCAATTTTTGTTACGCTTATAGAATAATATTTAAAATCTTTCATAACCTCGGCAGGCAGGTTCTTTAAATTTTCCTTATTTATATTCTCAATAAGCTGAAGTTTTTCATACCCGGTTCCGTACCTGCTTTTTAAAAACTCTTCAGTAAACTTTCCTCCCCTGTAAGCTATATATTCTTTATTACTTAACGTTTTATTTATCAGCATGGGTACAATATTATCCGACCAGTACCTGCTATCACCGCCGCTGTTTCCTCTTATATCAATAATAAGCGCCTTTGTACTGCTGATGCTCTTTAAAAAGGGCTTAATTATTTTCATATCACTCTCAATATTAAAACCATTCAGCATTTTTATAGAGAAATATGCAGCCTTTCCATTATCAATTATTTCGGTTTTAACATTATCAGGAGTTTTGCTGTCAGAAGAAACAGGAAGACGACTGCTGCTTTTCATTCCGCCGTACCTTTCAACTGCCTTAGTGTTATTTAGCTGATTAAGCCAGGCTTCATTCATTTTAGGCTGAAGATTATATGCTTTTTTAACATATTCATAAAATGCCTTATCCATCATGTCTGTATGGCCGTTATTAAGATCAGCCAGGATTTCCTGCAGTTTATTATAAAATTCCTCATCATTTTGAGTGGATTTTATCTCGTCAACATAATCTTCTTTATTGGAAAGCCAATCCAATCCTCCATTTAATCGTTTATTGACTTCAAAATATGGATAGTTATTCTTAAGTACTTCATACATATAGTTAAAATCCGCAATTTTTTCTTCCTGAGTTAATGAAGCTTTATTTGTTTTACAACCGCCTAAGGTGAATATAAATAACAAAAGTGTAAAATATATAAATATTCTTCTCTTCATATAGCATGCCTCCTTTTTATTTAAACATAAACACACTTATAAAATAATCCCCTTCAGGGAAGTCCCCCAAATAATCAAATCCAGCGTTTTTGTAGAAGCTTTTAAGTTTTTCATTTCCGGCCCAGCAGTCCAGATATAATGATTTATTTAATTTTCTTGAATATTCGAATGTATAATTTATAATTTTTATCCCTGCATTTTTTCCCTGATATTCAGGGAGAATTCCAATTCTGTATAGATATTTGCTGCCTTTTTCAATTTCAGCTATTGATATTTTATCTATATTCTTTATTGAAAAAGTTCCGATAATTAAATCTTCAGCTGAAATTACATAAACATGTCCACTATTTATGTCTTTTTCTATTTTTTCATAACTCCAAGGGTAGTCCCATTGATTAATTCCTTTTTTATGAAGATGTAGTGTCACTTTATTTAGTATATTAACAATACTGTCTGTATCTTTTATTTCTGCTGATCTGATTTGAATCATTTATTTCTGCTCCTTATAATGTAATCTAAAACTTTATGTCCGCGTAAATGTAATTATTCTTTTCTATAATTATATACCTATTGCAGATCACCTAACAAATTTTGTTAGTTTAAATCAGCATGTGTCTATATTTATTTTATATATATGTTGATTCTTATGGAATAATAAATTTATATTCCGAAGTCGAAAACAATATATATAA
>JAJBWD010000336.1:0-4300 GCA_032907345.1 Bacillota bacterium
AATTCACCAATACAAAGTATCTTGTTACTCATATTAAGTCCCCCATCACATATTATTTTTTATAAGCTCACCCTAATTTCCATATCTTTAAGCTTATGATTTTAACTGTTTCCTGATTTTTATCTGCCCATACCTTAAGTCCCAATGCATCTCTTCTTACGGGATAAACCCTTGAAGTTAACCCCTTCAGACCATTTATATAGGCTTCAATCATGGATTTATTCAGAAATATGTGAAGCTTAAGTATATCATATACAGCAGCTAAATAGCCGGTTAAATAGAAGGAATATAAAATCTGGCTGCTGCTGTGATGGTAAACTCATCCTCTTTTAATCCTGTTATCTCCATAAACTTTAATTTAAATCTTTCTTTATCCATATAGGAGGAACAGCTTAGTGAAGTACCCTTTGATTTTATCCATCTGCCCACCTGCTTTAATAAAGGATAATCAGAAACAGAAATTTCATTATTGTTATTAATAGTTATATTGTATTCTGTATTTTCAAAACCATTATCCATAGTATTATAATTTTTTTGTATAAGTCCCATATAATATAACCCTCTTTCTTATCATCTTTATTTACTAAATATACATTATTATATCATTTTGTTTTTGGTTATTTTCAAAGATGTTACGGCCCAAATTGATTTTATGTTAATTAATTAAAGTAAAAATCAGCATGAAATAATTTTTCATACTGATTTTTTGATAAGTTCTAACCATATCAATATTAGGTTACAGTCCTATACACATTCTCAAGAACTTTAATTAAATCTCTGATTTCTACTGTGTCTTTCTCTATTGTACCAATAATCTCCTTCTCATCTATATGTGTAAAACCAAAATCAAATGTTATGAAATCCGGAACAGCTATGCTTATCCTTCCATCTCCATGAAAGAATATTGCAAACTCTCTATTGGTCATCTTCGCATATTCTGTTAATGAATTTCTAAAGCTGTCATTTCTTAAAAGCTGTTCTGCCTGAAACTTAGAATCGGATGTTACAATAAAATATTTATTGAATTTTTCATCAGAAGATTCTATAACCTGATAGAGAACACCTTTGCCCTTTATAGAGCCTGTATGTGTTTTAGTTGGAGATGATTTCATATAGTTATAGGTTCGTATGTGTACCTTAAAATTTATATTATTAATATTTAAGTCTTTAGCCCAGGCTATAATATAGTATCCATCAAAGGAATAAGATCTGCTTCTGTCATCCACATAATCATTAGTGAAAACTTTAAGATTGGAAGCAATATAATTAATATTTTCATAAGTACCCTGAATCATATGCTCACTGCAGGATGCATTTGAAAGCAATGGGTAAATTGATGGATCATTATAAATATCCTTTAGATAAATCCTGCCCTCATAATAATAATTTATGTTATTGCCCAGAATTAATTTTATATTATCTATATATTTGACAGCTGACTGCAGCTGGAATCCTTTTATCTTTTTCATGAAAATTGGAAATGCAGCAACAGCACTAATTAGTATAACCAGAATTAATACTGCAAAAATATTTTTTGAGTTTTGCAGCAGCTCCGGATATATAAGTGATATTGAGATGATAATCCCTATTAAAACAATAACAGCAGCAAAGCTGTAAATCATTATACTTCTATATTTATCTAAATTTATTGGTTTCTGATTATTCAAAGCATTTCTCCTTTCGTTTTAAGCCATAGGGATATCTGATCCTAATATTATAGTTCAGATATCCCTAAGCTTTATACTTTATTTCTTTTTACTGCTTCTGATATTTAAGCTTCTTGACAAACTATTACTTGAAATATTACCTACGTTATATGGTTCACTTTCATAGGTCATTGTATTAATGCCTTTTATTATTTTTGTTCTGCTGTCATATTCAAACACTGACCAAAGAGTACGGGCAATGTTAGGTGCATTATATACTGCAGCAGGCTTTTCCGTATTACCCATATAAACTTCTACTATGGCTCCGGAGTCAGCAATACCCATGCTTGAATTTGAGTATCTATTTGAATAATCGTGAACATAAAATTTATAAACTCCATCACTTTGCTTATATATTGTAGTAGTTTCAGGGCCATAGCTGCTTGTATCGTCTACATCTAAATCATCATAGGTTACATCTCCTGAATCGCTGGAAACAATGTATTGTTCATTATTATAGTAAATGTGAAAATTTGAATTACCATCAAATGCTGGTCCCACTAAATGTGAATCAAGATCTAATGGAGAGGCTCCCCATTTTAAGACTACACGAATCTGGCCATCAGGCAGTACAGGGGTAACTGTACCATTTTGGTTTCCAATATCCTGTGCTCCAAGTACCTTTATATTAAACAAACCTGATTGATAACGTACCATGCCTTCAGAATCTTCTCTTTCATCCAGAATCTGTATGCAATAATATCCAGCAGGCAAAACTACATCATAGCTGCCATCACTTCGTGTGTAAAGAGTTGTTATAATTTCGCCTTCAGAAGTATTATTAAAGCCTTCTCTAATTATAAGCTTTAAGCCGCTTTCCACACCTTTACCTGTTAGAGCATTAGTTATTATGCCTGAAGCTGTACCACTTCCAGCATAGGCTTCTGAGATGATTTCCAGCATTGCATTAAATACATTGGCTTGATTTTCGTAAACTATTAAATCCTGTGTTAATGTAAAATAGCCCTGTGAGGTTACGGTAACTTCATATAAGCCTGCTGTCAGCTCATCAAATACATAGTTTCCATTTGTATCTGATATAGTATTCTTTGTAATATTAGAGCTGCTGAAAAGCTTTTTAATCTGTATAGATGCTCCAGTAAGAGGTATATTGTTTGTAGTATCAGAATCTGTATCAGCTTTAGTAATTTTTCCCTGCAGTTTGCTGTGTCCAAATACATCCAATATAGCATTAAAGGTCTTATCACTGTCAATATCTATTGTTGTTGAGTAGTCAGCATAGCCTTGCTTTGTGAATGTCAGCTTATAGCTTCCCGAAGTTAAATTATTAATTGTATAGCCGCCCTGACTATTCGTTTTTACAGTGACAGGTACTGCATTAGACACACCTTGTCTTACAGCTGTAACAGTTACATCTGAAAGCACAGGGTTATTTGCAGTATTTCGGTCATAATCTGCTTTGAAAACTTTACCTTTTAATGTTGACGGGGCAGCTTCTATATTATATTCGAAAAAGTGGTGTTCTAATTTCCATTTTCCTTCTATGGAAGGGTCGCCTAGCGGAGTTTTAATTTTAAGATTAACATTAGTAACTGCTTTAACTCCAGCATCCATATTTAATGAGAACTGGCTATCTGGTTTGATACTTGGAGTCGACTCACCAAAATCAAATTCCACTTTACCATTAAGATCAGCTTTTGCATGGAGATATCCTATGGCCCGGACTCAGGCAGTCAAAGCTTTCAAAAACAAAGATTTTATCCTTGATGATTCTTGTAATTATGTGTTTTACGAACAAGTGAAATCATATGATTTATTGAATCAAATTCCAAAAGATAACTTGATTTATTTTTGCAATCAAAAAATATGGGAAATATATGAATATGACAAGGCCTATAAAACCAATTATCTGAACACACTGCATATTTATCTTCAGACTAACCGCAGCATAAAATTAACTTCTAATTATTTATATCTGCATCGGAATACAATTAATTACCGCATTTTAAAAATCAAAGAATTATTTAGAATTAACTTGGAAAATGATATTATGCTGGGTCAATTTCTGCTGTCCTGTCAGATTATTCAGATGCTGTAATCTAAGATAGCAAATATTACATAAGGAAAGCCTGAAGGATTATATCATAAGTTCTGCATAAATAAAGCCGGATAAATTGAACTGCCCCGGATTAATTACTGAGGGCGGTTCAAAGCTTCTTTGTTTCTATCATAGCTGCTATTTTGGGAACCTTTCCTGACTGTTTTGTATGAACTAAAAATAAACTGAAGTTGAAAGTAACTTCAGTTTATTTTTAAAATTAATCTATTAATTTATTTATATCTTCCAGGCTTTTGAAATCGAATATTGCTTCCCCTATTTCATTGACCTTATCTATTGGCAAACTCATAATCTTACTTTTTAATTCTTCAGATAAATTGCCAAATTTTTTTACTAATTGCTTAATAAGAAGTTCGTTGCTCTTTTTCATACCCTTTTCCTCTACCTTAGGATCATAAAAGCTTTTTACCATATCTACTATCTCCTCTTCTATATTTCCAAATTTACCATACATCTGTGCAAAATATGAATTTAAATTCTCAATAATTACGTTCATCTCATTATAGTCTGATAT
>JAJBWD010000337.1:0-5604 GCA_032907345.1 Bacillota bacterium
AATCCTGAAATACTACGGAAAACAGTTTCATGTATTCATCATAATCATATTTTTTTATATCTATACCATTTAAGAGTATTTCACCTTCACTTGGATCATAGAGCCTGCAGAGAAGTTTAATGAAAGTAGTCTTTCCTGAACCGTTCATACCAACTATTGCCAAACGCTCACCAATATTTAATTTTATGGAAACATTTTTCAAAACATATACGCCTGTTCCCGGATATTTGAAAGATACATTTCTGAACTCTATTTCATATTCATCATCGTCTCTCTTTTCCACCGGTATTTTTCCAAAGTGCATTTCACTTTTAATATTTAGGAAATCTATATAAAGCTGCAGATATTTATTATTATTTAAAATTTTGTTAATTGATTCCAGCACTTCCCTGCTGCCTGTCATAAATTGATTTATACTTCCCGCATATTGAACTATACTGCCTATGGTTATGGCACCTGTTACCGCTTTCAAGCCTACAAAAATATAGATAAATCCGCTTAGCAGAGATGAGAGAAAGGCTTCGGTTCCGATATATTTAGCATCCGTATTGGCTAAATCATTAAACACCTTTCCTGATCTTTTCGTAAATGCTTCTGTCTCTTCCCTTATTATTTCTCCCTGACTACATAATCTAATTTCTTTACCCACATTATAATCTAAAGCCTGATTAAAGTAGAACGTGAAAATTCTGTTTATATCCATGATTTTACTGTTATATTCAAAAAACTTATTATTGGATATCGTTCTTAGCCGTAGGCCAGATATTGTACCAATTAAAATTAAAACTAAAAATCCAAAAGAAAATAATCTGGAATTTATAAAGGATAAAGAACTCTGAGCTTCCATATTTGCTGTAAACAGGTTTATAACTAATGCAATGGATGTAACAACTGTAACAAATCCTTTAACCAGCTCACCCAAATCATATATAAGTGCATAAGTACCTCCCCCATTAAAGTTTTGAGATTCTGCTATCTTTGTACGGAGGCTGTGTACTTCCGGGTTTTCCACATTCTCATAGTCCATACTGATTATTTTTTCATTTAACTTCATATCCTGGTTATGATCCATGACATGTCTCAGCAATTCTGTTAAATGGTCAAGCCCTGAGGAAATAAGATAAATTATTAAATTCAGGCTGATGGTTATTGATACCAGATAAATAAGCCTTTCAATATTTTTCGAGTCAAGAAGTTCATCAATAATTCTTGCAGTCATATAGATATTTACAAAGGGATATATAGATTTAAAAAGCGAGTCAAGAATAGTAACAGTAAGTATCCATGGCTGCAGATTTTGTACTTCCTTTATGCCGGTTATTATTAATTTTATATTCTTCTTAAAACTGCTGAGCATATTTCTCACTTCCTAAATGGTCTTTATAATAGTAGCTTTGCATATCGTACATTTTTTTATATTTCCCATTTTTATTCATAAGGCTGAAATGATTTCCCTCTTCAATTACACTGCCGTCCTCAATAAAAATTATCCTGTCGCAGAACCTGGTGGAGGACAGTCTGTGGGATATGAATATGGAGGTATGACCTTTAGTTAATTCATTATATTTTTCATATATTTCGTTTTCAGCAATAGGATCCAATGCTGCCGTGGGTTCATCTAAAATTATTGCAGGTGCATCTTTATATAATGCCCTTGCCAAAATCAGCCTTTGCGTTTCTCCCCCTGACAGCTCTACTGCTTCATCATATATGGATTTAACCAGAAGTGTTTTTCTCCCCTTTGGCAGAGATTCTACCTTTTTCATAAGTCCTGCCATAAAAAGAACCCTATTCATTTTCTTTTCATCAATAGAATTATCTGCTTCCAGGGCAATATTTTTTTCTATGGATACAGGCAGCAGATGGATGTCCTGAAAGGCTACTGAAAATAAAGAATAGTATTCATCCCTGTTATATAGACTGCTCTTTTTCCCATTAATATAGATTTCACCTTTTGTAGGAGTGTATAAACCACAGAGGAGTTTTACCAGGGTAGTTTTGCCTGCGCCATTAATACCTACCAATGCTATTTTTTCTCCTTTTCTTATATGAAGGTTTATAGCTTTAATAGTATAGTCTGCTGCCCCCGGGTATTTATAATATAAATTCTTAAGTTCAATTTCAAAGGGTATCTCAGAAGGTAATGGGAGCTTAACTCCAGCTCCTCTGTTCATATTATCCTTCATTTCTATATACTCTCTAAAATCGCAGATATCCAGGCTCATGGAATTTAATGATTTTAAGTTTTTTACAATTCCAGACAGCCAGGATGAAAAACCAGCTACTGCTCCAAAATAAAGCACAAATTTTCCCATAGTCATGGCTTTATAGATTACTGAGTATATAAGGAAACCATATATTAAGCCATCCCTTAGTAAAATCAGTATTCCATCTATAAAATTACCAAAATATCTATGATATATATTCTTCATTTCAAAATATATTTTTTTCTTTTTCAGGCTATTGAACATATCCTTAAACCAGGGAAACATTTCATAAAGTCTTATATCCTTCGCAGATTTAAATTCTCCGGTTTTGTCCAGTATATATCTAAGTTTCCTTTCTGCCCCAGCCAAATTATCTTTATTTTTGTGCTCAAAATTACTTACATATTTCCCTGTAAAGTAATTTACTACGGATGACAATATTAAAAATGCCACTATTGCCGGATGAATAGAAGATATAATACCTGCATACAGGATAAATCCAAGAATATTTGAAAACAACTCTACGCCTATCTTTATTACTGCCTCAGTAGCAGATGAATTAGATTTTGTAGTCATATCTGCCTTCATAAACTTTTCCTGACCGGCAGGACCATCAATATTTTCAAAATCTGCATCTATTGTCTTATCTGACAGCATCTGCAGATATTTCATCCTGTAAGAAATACCTCTATAGTGTGTTATAGAAGATGCAGCATTTAGTATTATGTTTAAAGCAATTATGCCCAGAATAGGTATACCCACATTTAACATTAATTTTGAAACTGACACATGCGCTGCAGCCGAATCTATCAGTATCTTAGGAATATAGATTCCCAGCAGCGGAATAATTACTGTAGCAGGTACCTGTAAAAAACATAACAAAAACAATATTTTATCCCATTTCCAAATATTTTTTATTAAATAAACTGTGTTTTCAAGTGTTGAATATTTAGGCTTGTTTTTGATGGTTTTTGTCTCTGTCATTTTTATCACCTCGAATATATCATAGCAATCAGAATACCTTTATATATAAAAATAGCACCAGTGGTAAAATAATAAACACCAATGGTACTATAATGGCAGCATAATTTCTGTGGCAAATACGCCTTCATCACTTTGTCTGTTTATAAAGCCATTATATTTTGCTACTAATCTGTCTACTCTTTTTAATCCAAAGCCATGGTTTGTCCCCAGCTTTGTGCTTAAATATCCCAGACTTCCCTTTTTAATCTTTCCCCCTGAAGAATTGGTTAGAGAAATATACAATTGTCCTTTCATCTCTCTTATGTATACTCTTATAAACCTATCCTCAGGATTTTGCAGCTTAACTGCAGCTTCCATTGCATTATCCATCAGATTGCCGATAATAACACTCAAATCTATATCTGATACTTTAAGATTTTTGGGCACTGTGGCCTTTGCCTTTATATTTATTCCCTGATTTATTGCCAAGGACAGCTTTGTATTTAAAATAGCATCCACCATTATATTTC
The DNA here is from genome assembly GCA_032907345.1 of Bacillota bacterium. GTDB lineage: Bacteria > Bacillota > Clostridia > Clostridiales > Clostridiaceae > JAJBWD01. Next base: position 3,701 of record JAJBWD010000337.1, read on the forward strand.
CTGTTTTTAAAACCGTGTCTATGGTAGTTAAATCTTTATCCAAATCACTTAAATACTGCTCCATATCATCGTATCTTCCCAGTTCCAGATAAGCCTTCATTGTCTGTATATGGTTATGATAATCATGACGCCAGCCTCTCATCTTGCTATATATGTTTTCAACCTCATTATACTGCTTTGTCAGAAGGTCATTTTGGTAAATAGCAATACGCTTATCTATTAATCTATAAAATATATATCTTGCTGTGAAAAAAATAATTATTATTATAATTAAGGTAATTCCAATTACTATAAATATTTTCAAATTATTCATCAATATCACCTCTGAAATATTTTATAAAGGCCATATTAGTATTTGAATATTGTCTTCTGCTTATAGGAATTACATGCCCATTATCAAGTTCTAATTCAGTATTTCCTATTTTTTTTATATATCTTAATCCAACAATATAGGATCTATGACATCTTATAAATATATTTTCATCCAATTCCTTCTCTATGGTGCTGATATTTTTTCTTACAGTATATTTATGATTTGCAGTATTTATCTCTATGAAATGTGTAAAGGCTTCTATATAAGTTATGTCATTTTGTAATAACCGTTCTGTTCCTCCATCTATATCTATTAGTATGCTTTTATCGATTCTTGGAATTTTTAAAACTGCTTTACTCAGGCATTCATAAAGCTTATTTTCTTTTATTGGCTTGATAAGATAATTTAATGCTGAAACATCATAGCCTTCCCCAATATAGTCAGTAATGGCAGTTGTGAAAATTATATTTAAATCTTCATCCTGCTGCCTGATTTTCTTAGCCAGTATCATGCCGTTTTCACCTTTCATCTGAATATCCAGTAAAATTATGTTAAATTTTTTATCCATGCTCCAGCTAAATTCGAAGCTTTCAGCACTGTTAAATTTTTTTGTTTTTACTCTTATATTTTTTTTGCAGGCCCAATTCTGCACATATTTTTCTAAGAGTTCTGCTTGTACCTTCTCATCATCAATTATAGCGATATTAATTTCATCCATGCTTTTTATTCACCCCTGAACATTAGGACTGTTCTAAATAATATCATTTCATTGTTTTTTAAAAGGTTTCTGGTGCTAGCCCACATTAACCGTAATATATATAATATTCATCTTTAATGCGAAAAGTCCTGCACATAATATCAATTTTTTTCTTTGATGATATCATGTTCAGGACTGCATGAATTATTTAAGAACTGTCCCTAAAGACTAAATGTCGTAATAAAGTTCGTATTCAGCCGGGCTTGGTATAGGGGCTATCTTTCTGCACTCATTTTCATATTTGAATTTTATATAGTTTTCTATAAAGAATTCATCAAATACACCATCTCTCATAAGAAAATCATGATCGCATTTAAGCTCCTCCAAGGCTTCTTCAAGAGTTTTAGGAAGAGCTCCAATCTTATTTCTTTCTTCATCGGGAAGGTCAAATACATTTACATCATAGGGTCCGAAGCCTTCTTTTCCAGGGTCTGTCTTATTTATTATTCCATCCAGGCCTGCCATAAGCATAGCTGAATATGCCAGGTATGGGTTGGCAGTACCATCTGATGGCCTGAATTCAAATCTTCTTTTTTCGGGTTCCTTAACATATCCGGGGATTCTAATTACTGCGCTTCTGTTTCCTGTGGCGAAGCATATTGAAACCGGTGCTTCAAAGCCCGGAACTAGTCTCTTATAGGAATTTGTTGATGGATTGGTAAAGGCAAGCAGCGCTTTGGAATGCTTTAAGACCCCGCCTATGAAGTATAGTGCTTCCTGGCTCATAGATGAATATCCCTTTTCATCGTAAAATATGTTTTTGCCGTTTTTTCTAAGGAGCATATGCACATGCATTCCGCTGCCAGCTTCACCGTATAGAGGCTTTGGCATAAA
>JAJBWD010000338.1:0-2843 GCA_032907345.1 Bacillota bacterium
ATAGTTTTCTAATCAAATATTTTTTATTTTAAAAGGAGGTTAATTCATGAAAGATTTCTTTAAATTAGAAGAAAACCACACCACTGTAAAGACAGAAATAGTTGCCGGAATAACTACATTTATCACTATGGCCTACATTATTTTTGTAAATCCTGGTATATTGGCTCAGGCTGGAATGAATACTAAAGGCCTATTCGGCACTGCTGTTGCTAAGGCAGGTCTTACAACAGGAAACGATCAAATAATAGGAGCTATATTTGTAGCAACTATTATATCAGCAGTAATCGCTACATTAATTATGGGACTATTTGCTAATGTTCCTTTTGCTCAGGCAGCTGGAATGGGCATGAATGCATTTTTTACTTTCTATGTAGTTTTAACAGCTCATATTTCATGGCAGGGTGCACTTGCTGCAGTATTTGTTTGCGGTATTATCAATATTATTATCACAGTTACTAAAATCAGGATTGCAATAGTTAATGCTATTCCTGAAAGTCTTAAAAAAGCAACAGGTGCGGGCATTGGATTATTTATAGCACTGATTGGATTAAAGGAAGCAGGAATAGTTGCAGCATCAGCTGATACACTTGTTCAGTTTGGAAACCTTAAAAATCCACAGACACTATTTGCTGTTTTAGGCCTTATGTTAACAGTTATACTTATGATTAAAAAAGTTAAGGGGTCAATCCTAATTGGAATTTTAGCTACAACATTAGCTGGAGTTATAGCTCAGGTTGCATTTAAAATTCAGGGACTTGGAATATTTTTACCTTCAACATTAATTTCACTGCCCCCCAGCCTGGCTCCAACATTCTTAAAGCTAAGCTTTACAGATCTTTTCAGCGCTAAGGTTGGTATATTATCAGTAATTACTATAATAATCTCCTTCAGCTTGGTTGATACCTTTGATACAATAGGAACATTCATTGGAACTACATCAAAAACTCATATGTTTGATGATCCAAATGAAGTACCAGCAAAGGGAAGATTCCCAAGAAAAATAGACAGAGCTTTATTTGCTGATGCAACAGCAACATCAATTGGTGCTCTTCTTGGAACAAGCAACGTAACTACTTACGTTGAGAGCTTATCAGGTATCAGTGAAGGCGGAAGAACAGGTTTAACATCTGTTGTAACAGCTATATGCTTCCTGCTTTGCTTATTCATAGCTCCTGTAGCAGGTATAGTTCCGGCATTTGCCACAGCTCCTGCTCTTATAATAGTTGGTATACTTATGATGGGATCAATAATGGAAGTAAATTTTGAAGACTTCGAAGAAGCAGTTCCTGCATTCTTCACACTTGTTATGATGCCATTTACATACAGCATAGCTAATGGTATAGCTGTAGGATTTATAATGTTTACATTAACTAAGATAGTTACAGGAAAAGCAAACAAAGTACATCCTATAATGTATATATTTACTATACTGTTTATCTTAAAATTTGCTCTTGCATTATAGTTTAAAAGTATAATATTCTGAAAAAGTAAGGCAGCTGTTATCTGTAAGCAATCTATAGGTACAGCTGCCTTTATTTAAAATTCTTCTTTACAAGAATATAAACGTAGTATATACTACTGTATATACACTAGTAAAGGGGGAGCATACATGAGAAACAGCAATTTAAAAAAATTAACTTATTCAGCTTTATTAACAGCACTGGCAATTATAATTCCCGTAGTATTCGGACCATTCTTAAAAATTCAGATACCGCCATTTTCAGCAACCTTAGCCTCACATGTTCCTATGTTTTTAGCAATGTTTGTGGGACCTGAAGCAGCAGTAATAGTCGGAGTTGGATCTTTTGCCGGCTTTCTTTTAACATCACCTGCAGTAGTTGCTGCGAGAGCTTTAATGCATGCATTTGTAGGATTGGCTGGTGCCCTGCTTATTAAAAAGGGAGTAAGCTTTAAGAAGGTAATATTTATAACCATGCCTATCCATGGAATTTTGGAAGCTTTAGTTGTAATGCCTTTTGGGTTTACAATGTATAAAGCATTGGTTATAGTAGGGGTAGGAACTGCAATGCATCACATTGCAGATGGATTTATAACAATTGCTCTTGTTGCTGCTATCGAAAAAGCACTTAGATTAAAATTAAAAGAAGTATTTGCTAAATAGTTAAAAAAGCATGCCGCAGCGGCATGCTTTAAATTTTAGTCATAATCGGAGTCTTCGTCCCAGCCATCATCCCAGTCATCATAGAAAAATGGGAACATATAAGGATAAATGAAGGGAAATGGATATTTTTTCTTATAATAAGGGTGTTTCTTTGGGTAATGAGGATACTTTGATTTCTTTTTTTGTTTGTATTTTTGCCTGTCTGTATTTTCCATATCATCCTCATCAAATTGATATGTCATTGGGCAGTATCTCATCATTGGACAGAATGAACAAGGAGAAAAGTCATTCATATCATCTTCTATATCATCTGCAGGTGCATTATAGATTTTGGTTTCTTCCTTATCACTCATAAGGAACCTCCATAATATTAACTACGATTTATTATATGTAGATATATGATAATTGAAACTGTTTTATCGGATAAATATAAAAAAGAGCCTCAATAGAAGCTCATAAGATATATTATGAAATTTTTGTTCTTCGGGATAGAATATTATTTAACAGCATTACAAAAGCAAGTATAATATCAATAATCAGTCCAAATAAAATAGTAGAATCTGAGCCGAATTTAGTAAACATAAATCCAAATATTGGTGCACTGACGATACCGGACAAACCGATTATCGTTTCTGATATACTCATGCAGCTTGTCTTGTATTTTTCAGGAGCCAGCTCATAAATATATGTCTTATAAGATGCGGCCACTAAACCATTAGCA
>JAJBWD010000339.1:0-12544 GCA_032907345.1 Bacillota bacterium
AAAGGAGATTTTTATGAACATTTCATATCTGGCTGTAGAAGCCGGAAAAATAATTTTAGAAAACGGCGGTGAAACATACAGGGTTGAAGAAACTATTAATTTAATCTGTCAGGCCTATAATATAAAAAATGCAGATTCCTATGTTACGCCAACAGGAATAATGTTTTCCGCAGAAGATGAACTGGGTAATAACCTGTCAATAATAAAAAGAATTAAAAATAGAACTATAAACTTAGAAAAGGTATCTATGGTAAATGAACTTTCAAGAAAGGTTCAAAACAGGGTTTTATCCACTCAGGATTTTGAGAAGGAATTAGAAAAGATCAGCAGCAGTAAAAGTTACAGTAACTTAGTTCTGGTAATATCCTCCTCTTTGGCTGCGTTTTTTTTCACCCTTCTTTTTAAAGGGAGTATATATGACGCTTTAGTGTCTCTCATTATAGGAGCCCTGCTTAGGATTAATATTAAATTTTCCAGTAATTATGATGTAAATGACTTCTTTATTAATGTTGTAGGAGGCATAATTACATCAGGTATTGCCTTAATATTCTGCTCACAGTTTAAAATCCTAAGTTTAGACAAGATAATAATCGGGTCAATTATGCCTTTAGTTCCAGGTGTAGCTCTTATTAACTCTATCAGGGATACAATTGAAGGGGATTTAGTTTCAGGTCTTGCAAGAATCCTGGAAGCAACATTAATAGCTTTGGCAATTGCAGTAGGTACAGGTATTGTAATTAAGCTTTGGACTTTTATTTTTGGAGGTATATTATGATAAAGCAATTTATATTTTCATTTATTGCTACCCTCACCTTTGGAATTCTGTTTAATATAAAAGGTAAAAAACTGTTTTATTCTGCACTGGGCGGAGGAATCAGCTATCTTTTCTATTATGTACTGTTATCAGCAGGATACTCCCAGATCAGCTCTACATTTTTTGTTTCAATACTTATTGGAACTTATGGTGAGGTTATGGCCAGAGTAATAAAAGCTCCCGTTACAGTATTTATTATATCTGCTATTATTCCTTTGGTTCCGGGCGGAGGATTATATTATACAATGTATTACACCATCTCTGAGGATTACAGTGAGGCTTTAAAATATGGAATGGATACATTTCAGATTGCTGTAATTATTGTTATTTCTGTGCTTCTTGTAGGTACAATATCAAAATTTATAAATAAATTAAAAAGTAAGCTTATTTAGCTTACTTTAAAAACATATCTAAAGTTTTAATTAATTCCTCAATGCTGTCTTCATTTTTTATTACACATGATTTAGCATAATTCTGAAGTATTATGCTGCCAACCCTGTTTAGTGCAGCTCTTACAGCCGCTATCTGGACAAGCATATCCCTGCAGCAGGCACCATCGTTAAACATCTTCTCAATTCCTGTTACCTGGCCTTCTATTCTTTTAAGGCGGGTATTAATATTTTTAATGACCTCTTCTTTTTCCATACTTCACCTCAATATAAAAGAAAATCCTGCTGTGCCGTCACTTTAATTATTTCAGATCCCGCTCTCGCAGGTGGGTTTCCTCCGCATTACTTCAAGTTCTCAAAATAGAGCATCAATCCATAACCCGAGTTAGAATCCCATATGATAGGTGTTGGGTCAAAGCTAATTAAAACAACGCACACAGTAGGAATTTTATCAATATTATATTTATATTATACTATATATTTATTTAAATATCACTATTAATTAAAGATATTCCAAGTTCAGTAAGTTGTTTTTCATCTACTGTGCTTGGTGCATCAGTTAATGGGCAGTATGCATTCTGGTTTTTAGGGAATGCTACCACATCTTTTATATTATCAGTACCTGCCAGGAACATTATAAATCTGTCAAAACCAAAAGCTAATCCTCCATGAGGCGGTGGTCCAAATTTAAATGCTGTAAGCAGGAATCCAAATCTTTCCCATGCCTTTTCCTTAGATAATCCAATTACACTAAACATTTTTTCCTGAAGATTTGAATCATGAATTCTAATACTTCCTCCGCCTAATTCCTCACCATTTAAAACAATATCATAGGCTTTAGCTCTTACCCTTGAAGGATCTGAGTCTAAATATTGAATATCCTCATCCATAGGCATAGTGAAAGGATGGTGCTCTGCCACGAATCTATTTTCTTCTTCATCATAAGAAAGAAGTGGGAATTCAGTAACCCATAGGAATTTAAATTCTTTATTGCCTTTTAATATACCCAGTTTATCTGCTATTTCGAGTCTTAAAGCTCCCATTGCACTAAGTACTTTTTTGTCAGCATCTGCTGCAATAAATACTATATCTGATATATTTACATTTAAGCTATCTTTTATTTTTTCTATATCCTCCGGGGACAGGAATTTTGATATAGAGGATTTAACTCCATCTTCTTTAAATGCAATATATGACAATCCTTTAACTTTATACGTTTTAACAAACTCGCCCAGTCTGTCAATTTCTTTTCTTGAGAAATTTGCTCCGCCATCTACTTTTATTGCTCTGATGCTTCCGCCATTTTCTAAAACATCTTTAATCATCTGAAAACTTGTATTTTCAAATATTTTGCTTATATCATTTATCTCCATTTTAAATCTTATATCAGGTTTGTCGCTGCCGTACCTATCCATGACCTCTTTATAAGGCATTCTCTTAAATGGAATTTCAATATCCATTCCTTTAATTTCTTTGAAAACTTTTTTTATTAATCTTTCATTTACCTCAATAACATCTTCCATATCCACAAAGGACATTTCCATGTCTATTTGGGTAAATTCAGGCTGCCTGTTTGCCCTTAAATCTTCATCTCTGAAGCATTTTACAATTTGAAAATATCTGTCAAATCCAGATACCATAAAAAGCTGCTTAAATAATTGAGGTGATTGAGGAAGTGCATAAAATCTTCCATTATAATTTCTGCTTGGAACCAGATAATCTCTTGCTCCTTCAGGTGTGGATTTTGTAAGCATTGGAGTTTCCAGCTCTAAGAATCCATTTTCATTCATAAAATCTCTTACAACCTTGGCTGTTTTATGCCTTATTATAAATATTTTCTGCATATCCGGTCTTCTAAGATCCAGGTATCTGTATTTTAACCTGATGTTTTCATCAGTATCTAAATTTTCTTTAATTATAATGGGAGGCGTTTCAGATTCGGAAAGAATTTTTAATGTACTTCCCAGAATTTCTATACTGCCTGTTTCCATATTGGAATTTTCAGATTCCCTCCTTACTACCTCACCTGTTACTGCAATGCAGTACTCCGGTTTTAGGGAGTCGCTTTTTACAAAAGCTTCCTTATCTACTTTTTCTCCAAATACTACCTGAACTATTCCAGTTCTGTCCCTTAAGTCTACAAATACAAGACTTCCTAAGTTTCTCTTCTTGCTTACCCACCCCATTACAGTTTCTTTTTTCCCTATATGGGTTTCTCTTAATTCACCACACATAATGGTCCTTTTAAGACCGTTTAGTGATTCTGCCATTGTAACTCCTCCTTAAAAAATAGCTGAATTTTTTTTGATATCATTTCATCTATTCTGTTAATATATTCTTTAACATCTTTTACATTAGCCTGCCTGTCTATCCTGCCTGTTTTATTATCCACAAGCTTAGATACGCCATCTGCACCAAAGGCTAGTATGCTTTCACTATCCTCAATCATTTCCATATTATATATTCCTTCTTTAGAAGGAATACAATATCCCGTATTTTCCATGTTGCCCATCGTGTTTTTTTGTCTGTACATATAATATGGGAACATTCCTAATTTTTTTGATCTGTCATGTGCTTCCTGATACATGTTATAAATTTCACTGAAGCTTCTTACAGCTTGATTATCAGAATCCTTCAGCCTGGAGCCTCTTTTTATTGAAAGGCCGTGTACTGTTATACTGTCCGGATTAAGCTTTTCTATTTCATCCATGGTATTTTTTATTTCATTTATTCCTTCATCTGCCAATCCTATTATAATATCCATATTAATATTTTTAAAGCCTAAATTTCTGGCCATATTAAATATATTTATTACATCTTCCTTAGTATGGCTTCTTCCAATCATTTTAAGGGTCCTGTTATTCATAGACTGAGGGTTTATGCTTATTCTGTCTGTGCTGAATTTTTTCATTATGTTCAGCTTTTCAAAATTTATGGAGTCTGCCCTTCCGCACTCCACAGTAAATTCTCTTATATTTTTTTCATATACAAAATTATCATATATGACACCCATTATTTTCTCGAAGCTTTCTTCATCAATGGAAGTTGGTGTTCCTCCTCCAAAATATACACAGTCTATTTCAATATTTCTTTCTCTTATTATTCTTCCTATCACTTCAATTTCTTTTGTTAACGCATTAAGATAAGGCTGTACCAGATTTCCTGCTTTGTTTATTGGGTTTGATGCAAAGGAGCAATATATGCATCTGGTTGGACAAAAGGGCATGCCGATATATATGCTGACCTTATGGCTGCCATCATTTAAAAGTTTTTTTTCATTTTCAGCAACTTCAATGCAAAGCTTTGCTTTTTCACCGGATGCTAAGTAGTGTTTATCATAGTACTTAATTATATCACTTCCACTTACGCCTTCTTTTAAAAGCCTGGATGCAATCTTTGAAGGTCTTATTCCTACTAATGTGCCATAGGGAAATCCATATCCAAAGGTTTCCACCAGATATGAATACACAGCCTTTTTTATATTTTCCTTTTCTGTCAGGTCATTATCAAAACCATACTCTTTGACAATATTATTTTCTATAATAACCTTATTTTTAAAAATATTAATTTTAAATTCACTGATATCTGAAAACTCTATTTCTTCCTGATTATAAAAAAGATTAAAAATCTGAAATATTTCATATTTATATTTTGCATTATTTAGTGATATCTTCATTTTACAAACTGGTTAAACCTTTTCTCATTTTTAATTAAGGTTTTAGGCCCATGGCCCGGATAAACTACTGTATCCTCAGGCAGATTAAATAGTTTATCTTTTATGCTGGAAATAATTGCATTATAATCTCCTCCATATAAATCACATCTTCCAACGGAAAGCAAAAATAGAGTATCTCCTGAAAATAAGTTTCCTTCTGTGTAATAGCTCATTCCGCCAGGTGTATGACCTGGTGTTTCTATTGCCCTGATCTTATTTTCTCCCAAATAAAATTCGTCTCCCTCTTTTACATAAAAATCAGCTTTAACGAAACTTCCATCCGGGCTGTATGGTCCATACACATTTTCCTTCCCTAAAACTAGATCCTCATCTTTTTTATTAATTATGAGTTTAGCACCGGATTTCTTTACTAAACCGTAAACTCCTCCAGTGTGATCAAAGTGTCCATGGGTTAATATTACATATTTTAAGCTTCCTCCAAGCTTATCTATTTCATCTGTAATTTCCTGTTCATCTCCGCCTGGGTCAATTACAGCGGTTTCTTTTGATGATTCATCAAATAAAATATATGAATTAACCGCATAAACTCCGGTTATTATTTTTCTAATTTCCATCTCTGTCTCCTTAAAAAACTTTTTTACTGTCTAAAAGCAGTGTAACCGGACCGTCATTTTGGATATATACCTGCATATCAGCTCCAAATTCACCGGTTTCTACCTTTTTAACATCTTCCCTTAATAATTTGACTAAAGTATCATATAGTTCCTTAGCTTTTTCTCCTGATTCCGATTCAATAAAGCTGGGTCTTCTTCCCTTTCTGCAGTCTCCGTATAAAGTAAATTGGGAAACCACTAAAAGTTCCCCTGATACATCCAATAAGGAAAGATTCATCTTTTCATCATTATCTTCAAAAATTCTTAAATTGATTATTTTATCTTTAATCAGCTTTACATCTTCTATTGTATCACCTTTTGATACAGCCACAAGTATATTTAATCCTTTATCTATTCTGCCGATTACTTTTCCATCTACCTGAACCTGTGAGGATGTAACTCTCTGAACTACTGCTCTCATTATATCACTCCTATGATTTTGTCCTGTATACTTCTAAAACTCCTTTAATCTTCCTAAATGCTTTAATTAAATCATTAAGCTTCTCTATGCTGTTAATCCTGAGCTGTATATCTACATATGCTATGTTATTTTTCTTAGCCTTGGCACTTACTGCATTAAGATGAATTTTTGATTCTGTAATAAGCTCCATAATATCTGACAATAACCTGTCTCTGTCCTCCGCCTTGATTTGTATCTCAGCTGTATAATAAGCATTCTCACTCTTTCCCCAGCTCACTTCAACCATTTTATTATCTATGTCCTCAGAAAGAAGAGCAGCATTTTTACAGTCTTTTCTATGTATGGAAACACCTCTTCCTTTAGTAATATAGCCAACTATAGCATCACCGGGAACCGGATTGCAGCATTTAGCAAATCTCACCAGAATGTTATCAACACCTTTAACCACTACACCTATTTTATTGCTTTTAATTACATTTTTATTTGTTTCCTTCTCAATATTCTTCTCAATTTCCTTTATTGCGTCTTCATTTGTTTTTATTTCCTTAACGTTTTCTCTAAGCTTTAATATGATATTTGAAGGAACTATAGAACCGATTCCGGCAGCAGCATATAAGTCATCTATAGAATAAAAATGAAATCTTTTAAGAATTATATCTAGGTTATCTCCTTTTATAAGCTCTCCAAAATTATACCCTTGTTTTTTTGCTTCTTTTTCAAAGGCATCCTTTCCTTTATCTATATATTCTTCCCTTTTTATCTTCTTAAACCAGGCTCTGATTTTAGACTTTGCATTGTTTGAGCTTGCTATATTAAGCCAGTCTATGGAAGGTCCCTTTGCACCGGCTGATGTTATTATTTCAACTATTTCACCGGTTTTAAGGTGATAATCAAGGGGAACTATTTTACCGTTTACTTTTGCTCCCGTACATCTGTTTCCTACGTCTGTATGTATTTTATATGCAAAATCTATAGGCGTTGAATTGCTTGGAAGACTTATTACTGTACCTTTGGGAGTAAAAACAAATATCTCATCTGAGAATAAATCAATCTTAAAAGCCTCAATAAATTCTGAGGGGTCATTTGTTTCTCCCTGCCATTCCAGTATCTCCCTAAGCCAGGATAATTTCAAATCCAGTTTATTGTTGGTTGTAGGGCTTATTCCCTCTTTATATTTCCAATGAGCTGCTATTCCATATTCTGCTGTTTTGTGCATCTCAAAAGTTCTGATCTGTATTTCAAAAGGCTGTCCCTTAGGTCCGATAACAGTAGAGTGAAGAGACTGATACATATTTGGTTTTGGCATGGCAATATAATCTTTAAATCTTCCAGGCATCGGTTTATATATTGTATGGCAGATACCCAGTGCAGCATAACAATCCTTAACATTGTCAACAAGGATTCTTATGGCAATCATATCAAATATCTGATCAAGGCTTTTGCTCTTATTTACCATTTTTCTATATATGCTGTATAGATGTTTTGGTCTTCCATCTATATCAGACTCAATTCCGGACTGAAGAAGATTATCTTTTATTTCACTCATTATGCTGTTTAAATACTTTTCTCTTTCTGCTCTTTTTACAGAAATTTTGTTTGCCAAATCATAATATTCTTCCGGATTTAAATACCTGAATGATAAATCCTCCAGCTCCCATTTTACCTTGGAAATACCCAGCCTGTGAGCCAGCGGAGCATATATATCCATGGTTTCCTTTGCTATTCTTTTCTGTTTATCCTCCGGCAGATACTTTAATGTCCTTAAATTATGCAGTCTGTCAGCCAGTTTAATTAAAATGACCCTGGCATCTTTTGCCATTGCCAGCAGCATTTTTCTTACATTATCCGCCTGCTGTTCTTCCCTGCTTTTATATTCAATTTCTCCTAATTTAGTAACTCCATCTACTAAATTTGCTACCTCTTCATTAAAATTCTCTTTTAAATCATCATAGGAATATTTTGTATCTTCTATAACATCATGGAGAAGCCCTGCAGCTACAGTATTTGTATCCATGCCCATATCAATGAGAATTATTGCAACCTCTACAGGATGTATGATGTAATCTTCACCGGAAACTCTTTTTTGATTTAAATGAGCCTTACAGGCAAATTGATATACTTTTTCAATAAATTCTTTATCAATATTGCTGTTATCTCCAATTTTCTCCATCAATCTACTCATATTATATCTCCTACAATGAGTTAAAATATACGGCTGGTATAAAACCAGCCGTATTCTTTACATAATTATATAATAATGTTTAAATTTTTGCAATTTATTTACTAAATATTATATTCTACAAGAGAAGAAACAGAGTATTTCTTTAGTTTTTCTCTTCCTTTCAAATCCGTAAGTTCAATTACAAAATCTATAGCTGCCACCTCTCCGCCAACTTTTTCCACAAGTTTTGCAACTGATTCTATTGTACCCCCTGTTGCCAGAAGATCATCTATTATTGCGATTCTTTGTCCTTTTTTTATTCCGTCTTTATGAATTTCAAGTTCATCCTGACCGTATTCTAAATCATAACTGATTGAAATAGTTTCTGCAGGAAGCTTGCCCTTTTTTCTCACCGGAATAAATCCAACACCCAGCTTATATGCCAGAGGAACACCAAATATAAATCCCCTTGCTTCTGGTCCAACAATCATATCAATATTTTTATCTTTTAAATTCTCTGCCAATTTATCTATAGTATATTTTAAAGCATCCTTATCCTGAATTAATGTAGTTATGTCCTTAAAACTTATTCCTTCTTTAGGAAATCCATCCACTATTCTAATCTTTTCTTTCAAATCCATTTCTAAGCCTCCTATTTAAATTTGGGAACAAAGCTTATTATATAATTTATAAAGTATTTATTCAAGCCATTAAATGTTACATTTTTAAGAAAATTATAAAGCTCCGACTAAGTCGGAGCTCTTACTACTTAACTGCAGCTTTTTTCTTTCCTTTAAAAATAACCCACAAAGGAGATGCTATAAATATTGATGAATAACATCCTGATATTATACCTATAATAAGAGGCATTGAAAACTCTCTTACTGTTGGTACGAATATTTGTACGGCAACAATTGTAAACAAAGTTGTAAGAACAGTATATAAGGACCTGGTCATGGTCTGAGTTATACTTATATCCGCAACCTGAGTAAAATCAGGCTTTCTTGTCTTTTTAAGGTTTTCTCTTATTCTGTCAAATACAACTATTGTATCGTTTATTGAATATCCTATAATAGTCAGCATGGCAGCTACAAAGCTGGCATTAAGAGGAATCTGGAAAACTGCATATACTGCTAAAGTAATCAAAACGTCATGAACCAGTGCTATAATTGCAGCTGTTCCAAACTTAAATTCAAATCTTATACCTACATAAATAAGCATGCAAATTGTTGCTATAATAATAGACCATACTGCCTTTTGAGCTGTTTCTTTTCCAATTGATCCTCCAATATAGTCCTGTGATATCAGAGCAGAATCTTTTAAATTAAACTCTTTCTTTAAATCACTAAACATACTGCTTATCTGATCAGTTGTCATGGAACCGCTTTTTATTTCATATTCTGTTTCATCTGAAGTATTAGTATTAGCTGTTTTATCATACTTTTTCACTATATTGTCGGCTTTTGCCTTGTCAAACTTTCCGCCCATGTTTACATCAACTATTGTTCCGCCTTTAAAATCTATACCAATGTTAAATCCCTTTGTAGCAGCAAAACCTGCACCAATTATTATAATTATTAAGGATATGGCAAACCATAGCTTTGCCTTTTCTATAATCTTAAGCATGTTATTCTACCTCCGTAATTTCGAAAGTTCCAATTGCCCACTTTTTATTGAACCATCCCATTCTATACATCAGATTTATAAATAATCTGGTGACAAATATTGCTGTCAGCATACTTAGAATAACACCTGTGATTAATGTTAAAGCAAAACCTTTAACTGAACCGGTTCCTAAGAAGTATAAGACAAAGCCGGATATTATTGTTGTTATGTTTGAGTCTAAAATTGAAGACATAGCTCTGTGGAAACCTGCATCAATAGATGTTTTAACAGATTTTCCAGCTCTTAATTCTTCTTTAATCCTTTCAAATATAAGTACATTTGCATCTACTGCCATACCAATTGTCAGAAGGAATCCTGCAATTCCCGGAAGAGTTAATGTAACACCAAGTGTTGCAAAGGTTCCAAGAAGTATGGTTATGTAAAAAATTAGTGCTAGATCCGCAGTTAATCCAAGCATCCTGTACATTACCAGCATGAATAACAGGACTATACCTATTCCGATAGCTCCTGCCATTAAACTTTGAGGCATGGCGTTTTGTCCAAGCTGAGGTCCTACTACCTTAGCTGATACTGTCTTTAATGTTACTGGAAGTGAACCTGACTTAATCATGGATGCAATTGATTTTGCCTCATCCTCTGTCTCAATATTATTAATAACAGCCTTTCCATCACTAATTACGTTTTCAACTGTTGGAGCTGAAACTAAATCGCTGTCCATATAAATTGAAATTACCTGATTCAAAAATTTCTGTGTACCTGCAGCAAATTTTTTAGCTCCCTCTGATGTAAGTTCAAGACTTACTACAGGTTTTGCACTGCTGTCTAAATAAGCTGAGCAATCCTTAATATCTGATCCTGTCAGTATGACAACCTTATCAGGTCCTACAAAGGTAAGTTTTCCGGTTTTAGCAACACTTTCTACAACCTTTTTAGTGTCGGATTCCCCTGGAATATCGATTCTTATTCTCTTTTCTCCTTCTTGCTGTACTGCTGTTTCGGCAACTCCAAGCTTATTTACCCTCTTGTTTAAAAGCTCAATAGTTCTGCTTACAGCAGAATTATCCAAATTTGTTTCCTGAATTTCCTCAACAACGGATACTCCGCCTTTCAAGTCAAGACCTCTTTTTATGGATTCACCTAATGACTTAACGTGATATCCGTTTACTGTTAAGCCCTTTGCACCTGTATATGCCAGTAATCCTATAAATACTAAACATATAATGAACCAGATTGTACTTTTTCTCTTCATAAGTATCCCCCTTTATGCTCAAGATAGATTTAATTATATTCCTGTTGAAAAAAATAGTCAATATTAGGAAATTATTATATTATTGCAAATATAAAGCAGTAACCCAGGTTACTGCCATAAAGCTAATTTTCGCAGCTTAGATTTGCTACTGTGCAGGATGTTTTGCATGCTGACTGACATGAATTAGCGCACTCTTTGCATCCGGGCTTTTTTAAGCTTTCTTTTATATTAGATTTATTAACTGTTTTAATGTGTTTCATAATATCCCTCCAAAATCTTAATTTCTAAAATATTATAACATAATAAAATTTTTAAATAAAGTATTTTATAAATTAATACCCAGCATTCCGCTTAATATTCCAATTAATACTGCCAGTATAATTCTCCCTATTGTATTTAAATCTAATAAAATAATGTTTCCATTCAGCTTAGAATATAAAAGTATACATGCCATATAAATTACAGCAACCATAAGTCCTGATAAATATCCTTTTCTTCTTCCTTTCCTTGAAGAATAGGCCGCGCCTATTAATATACTGACGGACGTTATAAGTATTGATAAAAATGCTGTCAGTTTAAATCCAATCAGAAAATAAGTCGCAGCTGCTGCCTGAATTAAAGATAAAAATACAGTGATGATTATGGCAATAACAGTCCCTTTAATAACATTTATAATAAATGATTTCCTCAACATAAAACACCTCCTATGTAAAACTATGTGATAGTGAGGTGTTTTATAACCTAGAAAACAGTTAATTTAAAATAACTTTTCTATTGCTCTTCTGTTTTTTTTGTTACAGACCCAATTCCGTTTTTGTGAAGCTTTATTCTTGCATTTTCCGGACCTGTTTGAATGATAATGTAGTCATCCTTTATAGTCACTATCTTACCCATTATACCGCCTTTTGTCATTACATCATCATTAATTTTCAAAGAATCAAGCAGTGACTGAAAATTCTTTTTCCTCTTTTTCTCCGGCAAAAATACTATAAAGTATAACATTAAAAACATTGCTCCCAGCCAGATTACAGTTTGTAATACTTGTGAACTAGGCATAAAATTACCTCCTTTTTGTTAATAGGAAAATTTTGCACAATTTATATTTACTTTTTTTAATTATGCAATTTGAATACATTAACAGTTTAGTATTATTTTCTCCATTGTTCAAGCTTTAATTTTTTAAAGTCTTCAAACTCATCATTGTCTATTGCATTTCTTATGTCTTCCATTAATTTATTATAAAAGTATAAATTATGAAGAACACAGAGCCTTAAAGCAAGAATTTCCTTAGCTTTGAAAAGATGCCTGATATATGCCTTTGAATAATTCCTGCAGGCAGGGCAATTACAGCCTTCATCTATGGGGCTGTCATCCTTTTCATATTTAGCATTATATAAATTTATTTTGCCATTTTTAGTATAAACATGGCCATGTCTTCCGTTACGGGAAGGCATAACACAGTCAAAAAAGTCAACTCCCCTGGAAACTGCCTCTAATATATTTTCCGGAGTACCTACTCCCATAAGATATATAGGTTTGTTCTGAGGTAGATGAG
>JAJBWD010000340.1:0-7565 GCA_032907345.1 Bacillota bacterium
TACTCAGTCATGCCCTGTCCTTCCTCTTCAGATACTAATCTCTTAATCATGTTTAACATAATAATTCCACCTTTCTTAATTTTTAATTTTTATTTAAATTACAATAGTAAAAATGATAAGTTATTAAGCTGCTGGAGCTGCTGCTGGCATTGCTTTTCCTATTTCAGTTACTATTGCATTCCATAGAGCCGTAACCTTATCTCTAAATATTGTTATAACTGCTACTGCTCCTATTGCTATAACCCCAAGTACTAATGCATACGCAGTCATTGCCTGTCCTTCCTCTTCAGATACTAATCTCTTAATCATGTTTAACATAATAATTCCACCTTTCTTAATTTTTAATTTTTATTTAAATCAAATTTTTTATACTTTCTATTATTGCGTTAGTTACATTTTTATATAAGTCTTCAACACTATATCTTAATGCAAGAATAAACACCATAACCCCTGTTGCCAGGACCCCCAGAACCAACGCATATTCCACCATTCCCTGTGCACTTTCATCCTGGATTAATCCCTTTAGAACATCCAGCATCAAATTCCCTCCCCTCTAAGTAATCTCTATTGCTTGTCCAATTTTTATATTGGATTTTCTTATCTTACCGCCTTGCAGCTCAATAACAGCTGCAGCACCTTTAACTTTTTTGCCTATCTTACCAGGCTTTATACTCTCATCAATATCAAGAATTACATTGTTTTTATCCAGATACAAAACATCAATGTCATAATTCATAAAAAATGTATGTATCTGACCGCAGGGATTAATATACATTGAAGAATCAGGCGGTAGTTCCTTTGTAAACATTAATCCTTTTAATCTTTTAAAAAAACTGTCTGCCACAATTAGGCTTTTGCATATTTCTTCATTATTTGTAACAATCTTTAACATATGTAGTTATTTACCTCCATTTTTGCATAAAAATACCCAAACCTAGATAAAATATTGCTTTCTACAGGTTTGGGTATAGTCCAAACCTTCGGCAGCTGGCTGACATGGTGCTTAGCACTTTAGTCCCTATAGTTTTGCGTCATTAGCTTTCACTAATTTTGCCTTTATCGTGGTTTAATTTCTATTATTTAAAAATTCTTAGCTGTCTATTTATGGTGTTTTCTAACTATTTTGTCTTTATCCTCTCCGGTATCTTTTTTGTTATTGCTTACGGTACCTCCACGTTTATTGTTCGCTGAAGATTCCTGCTGACTGTTTACAGTCTCTTTTTCTTTATTTTTTGCATCATCTGTGTCTTTATTGGTTACAGTACCCTCTTTTTCACTGATCACAGTATTTTCTTTTTCACTGCTTACAGTACTTTCTTTTTTACTGCTTTCAATATTTTCTTTTTTAATGTTTACAGTACTTTTAGTTTTAATTACTGCAGCATTTTCTTTTTCGATGCTTACAACATTTGTACCTTTACTGTTTGCAGCTTCTTCTTTGTTTACAGCATTATTATCGGCGTATGTCTTGGTATCTTTCACTATGTCCTTGACTTTTGCATCTTTATACTGATCTACAGCAGCAACTGGATTGACTGCCTGAAGTTTATTTATTAGATTTAGTTTTCCGGGTGTTATACTAAGTGCTCTTGCTTCATAGCGAAATGCCAGGGCAACATTATCCTTATAGATAACCGCCACTTTGCCTTTTTCCTTCAAAGCTTTATTAACTCCGGTTTCTGCATCAGTTTTTAATTTATTTGATATATTTATATTGTCTGTCTCAGATGTAAGTGAAACAACCGTTGAACCGTCGCTTTCTATAAAGCCATTGTCATCAGCTGATGAAATTACAGTACTTACAGCAGTTTCTATATTTACTCCAGTTACATCGATTCCGTTTAAAACGGTCCTGCCGTCAGCATTATATCCCTCTGCGGAAACAACTTTGTCAAATGCATTAACACCAAGTTCTATGCTTGGGTTAATATCTAAACTTAGATATGCTACCGGTGTTTTGTAATATGCATATGTTCCGGTACCTCCGCCGATAAGAATGAATAAAATACATGCAGCCTTCGCTAAATTTTTAATATAGATTAACCTGTGTTTAGGGAATTTAATAATTTTGGATTTTTGATCTTCTTTAAGCTTTTCTCTTAAGTATATTTCCGTTTTGTTGATCAGCACTTCATCAGCTTTAATTTGATTCAGCGCGGACTGAAAACGAGTATTCATGTTTCTCTCCTCCAAGTTCATGTTTAATAAGCATTCTTGCCCTATGTAAGTATGAATATATGGTATTTTCATTTAGATTCAGAATCTTTGCCATTTCAGGTACTGTATATTCCTCGTAATAAAAAAGATATATAGCATCTTTATACTTTGGAGGAAGTGACATTATAATCTGTAAAAGTTCATTATCACCCGTATCTTCAAATGGTAATTCTATATCTTCAATAAATTCTACCTTCCTCTTCCAAAAGCTTTTCAGCATATCCTTACACTTATTAATAGTAACTCTTATTAGCCATGCTTTTTCATGTTCTGTACTTTCAAAGGGTTTTTCATTTTGTAACAGCTTTAGGAATACCTCCTGAAATACATCATCAACATCTGCACTATTATGCAGATATATATAGCATAATCGGTAGACCATATCTGAATATTTATTTAATTTTAAAGTGATATTGTCGTTGATATCAAACGATGATGGTTCCATCTTTGTTCTCCCTTTCACTAATAATACGATGGTATAATGAGAATCCTTGCAGATTATTTTTAAAAATTAAAAAAAATTAATAAATATTTTAATACAATTATATTTATTATTAAATACACTATACTATAATTTTATATTTAATAATAGTATATTTAGGATAACAGTGTATAAATTTACTTTACATGGTTTATGAGACGATTCCCATATATCTCTGTAGACTTAACAAGAACCCGCCGGTCAGCGGATTCTTATACTACTTAATTATTTTATACTTTCCTATTAGGGGTAACTCTTTAGCTTTTCCATTAAAAGCATTAATAATACCTAAAATTCCAATAATAAGAACAGCAAGTGAAAACAGCGGCATCAGTATCCATCCGATGATTGGAATTAATCCCAAAATAATTTCTCCTGTCACTCCAGTAATTAAAAGCAGAAGACCCTGGTTTGCATGAAATTTTCCAAAGGGTGAATCAGGGCAGACAATTAAGGGCAGGAAGAAAATAATATATGAAAGCGCTGATATTACTTTATTTTTTTCAATATCCTCAGCAGTATATATATTTGTGTTTTTCTGTTCAGTCATTATAAATACCTCCCATTATAATATTTAATTAAAGCTTATATTTTTAAGAATTTGCTGATAATCCTCAGTATGAATATCGAAGGTTTTTACAAAATCACCAAATGTTATTGCATAAATATGGTCATTTACTGACAAGTACACATACTCATATTTCATATTAAGCTTGCTTACATCACAAGTCATAAGAAACTTCCTTGCATCGAAGCCATCTACAGTTATTTTTTCAACTTCTCCTATATATTTGGTATTTTCAAAAGTTTTACTAAATATTCCCTTTGCTTCAAGCACAATATCATCTAAATTTTTGCTGCCGAATTTTTCTTCCTTAACCATGGTGCTGCAGGTATCTTTCATGTAGTGTACCGGCAGAACAGAGCCAGCCACAGCAGTCCAGCCATCTGGCATAGTAACTTTAATATTTACTTTTTCCTGAGAAGTATCTGCCTTAGGCGTATTTGTTTCCACCGGTGTTTTTTTATTTTCTGATGAAGCTTTTTTAGAGCTGCAGGCACCTAAGGATATTATTAAAATCAAGCTTAAGCAAACAATAATGAATTTTTTCATACAGCCTCCTAATTTTCTGATTTTTCAGTACTATTATCTGATTCAGTGCCTGCTTTAGGCTCATAAGAAATTGAACCTTCTTTTGTTGCTGTATTATAGGCAAAACAAGCCTGAGAACCTTTCCCGTCTATTCCTGAAAACAGTATGCTGTTTTCATCGGAAAGCTCCATTCCCCCTGAGTATCCATTACTTTTCAGTTTTGCAGTATATGCTTTTGCATCATCATTGCTAAGTTCTGCAAATACCACTGTACACTGTCCTTTTTTATCATCCTTCAGAACAGCAGTTATTTTGATTTTAGGTTCAGGTATATTAATCATAAGATCTCCTGGCCATTTCAAGCTCTCTCCTGCTTTTATTTCACTGCTGCCTTCATTAACAGTTATGGAATCATTATTTATTTTAACTTTATCCGGGATACTATTTTCAACTGTTTTACCCTTGCAGGCTGAAACCATTATTAAACAGCAGGATAAAACTGCTGCTATAAATATAAACCTGATATTTTTCATTTAAGCTCCTCCAAAATACTAATTATTTTATTAATATTATTTCTATTCATCATGGGCCTTTATTGTTTACATCATTAATATTCCTGTAGTTAATAATAAGTTCTGCTCTGGAATTAATGCAGAGTTTCTTATAGATTCCTGTTACATGTGTATTTGCTGTTGAATATCTTATTTTAAGCTGTTTTGCTGTTTCTTTTATTGTAAATCCCTCCAGCAGCAGCAGATAAACCTGATATTCCCGGGGGGTTAAAGCTGTTATTCTTTTTTCCTTATCATCTCTGCTTAATTTCAGATGTTTATTAAGGTTTGGTATAACTTTACTTCCCGGTGTCAGTATCTTCTTTAATTTGTCTATAAGATTAATACTTTCACCTCCCAAAATATTTCTCTGGTTTCATAATGTTCTGTTTTACTTCTAAAAACTATTCATTAGTTTATATGAGGACATAAAAAAACACCTCATTAGTTCTAATGAGATGTTTATTTTATAGTGTATTCTTTAAAAATCATAAGAAGTTCAATACGGCTGTTGATTTTAAGCTTTCTGTAAAGAGAAGTACAGTATGTGTTCACTGTTGGATAAGCAATATTGAGGACAGCAGAAATTTGCCGGAGAGTGTATCCCTGCAGCAGCAGTTTACATACCTCCAGCTCCCTCCTGCTTAAATTGTA
This sequence comes from Bacillota bacterium, assembly GCA_032907345.1. Lineage (GTDB taxonomy): Bacteria > Bacillota > Clostridia > Clostridiales > Clostridiaceae > JAJBWD01. The sequence goes on from JAJBWD010000340.1 coordinate 4,997, forward strand.
TCCATGGAAAATGTAAAGATAATCATTATCTATTTCTATTTTTTCCGAGTCACCTACCCACTCATCTTCATAATACGTTTGCGACAGTATTGGAGATATAATTAAAAACAGGAGCATAACTGCAGCAGAAATTATTGAAGCCGTTACAGATATACGGTTGGAATTTATATCATTTATTAAATTGCCTACTATTATGCCGGATACCCCTCCGCATATACCAATAAAAAGAATTGACAGCCTTATATATTTCATACTGTTATATTTTTTGCCTATTACTCCCAATATATAGTACATGTTAATCATCCCAATAGAACTTCCTGCTCCAAGAAAAGCAGAAAACACAAGGGTTAGTTTTGAGTTCACAGCTGAAAAAGCATTAAATATAAGCCCCATTGCCAGACATGCAAAAGCAATGTTCCAGGCTAAGTGTATACTCTTTTTTGATATTCTAAAAATAAAAATATAGGTTAAGCATCCTAATAACCCTCCCATGTAGTACCAAAACAAAACTGGCAACTCTCCGCCTCCGGCCGCAATATTCAAAACTCCCTTCCCTGCCCCTTTGCATAACACTGCAAAAGTACAATTAATAAATATTGTCAGATAAATTCTCCTTGGTATTTTATTTATTGCTGAAGATTTACCGCTGCCGGAGACATCTTCTTTCTTTAAGAAAATTACAGTAATAAGAGCTGCTGCCAGAAATAAAAAAGATAATACTGAAACTCTGTTTTCTTTCAGCAGAGTACCCTCTTTAATAATAGATATAATGTTGATTAATATATTACTGCAGACAACTGAATAAAATTTTTCTGTGTTATTAAGTGCAAAAACAAAGGGTATTAAAATACCTGCATTAACACATCCAAGGGATAGTCCTATGAAAACAGCAGAAATAATGGAAGCCCTGCCCCAGGGAATAGTGATAAATATAAGCATTCCTATAATTATAGCTATCGCTCCAAATCTGGCAGCAAAGGCAAACCATTCTTTTTTTAAAATAATAATAAAAACAGCTGAAGATATCAAGGTAATAGTGTGCAGCATATTTCTAAGTTGAAGACTGAATACACTGTTTGCATAAGGCGATACCGTCCACCAGGTAGCGGATACAATTACCCAGGCATAATAAACTATCCAAATGAAAATATATGGAATATTAACTTTCCTCAATCCCTTAAAATTTGTAACCTTATAGTTTTCTGATGACTTTATTCCTGTACCCTCTGAGCCTTGCATTTAATTACCTCAATCATATAAATTATGTCTTAATATTAATATATGATTAAAAAATCTTAACAATAATTAAATTCTAAATTAAGAATTTTTATCTAAATTTCAAGACATCCATTTATATAAGTGGGTAATCCTATAATTCCGCTTAGGTTGGGTAGACTCCCCATCTGAATACCCGATGCTTAGCTTTAGCTAAATTAGTTCACTGCTTATTGAATTTTTCCGAAAATTATAATATAATTTTAATATAAAAATAATTAAATACATGCAAGGATTCAATAATTTTAATCGTATTATATATGAAAAGGCAAACAAAAAACAATCTGTATAATTTGTTGATGGCATTAACTCTAAATAAATTTAATATTAGCAAACCTGCTGAAAAGCAGGGACGCAAAGCTAAAGGGCCTAAAGTTTTAAAGCTAAGGCAGCCAGTTGCAGGTTTAAAGTCTATTTGACTTATTGCAACTGTGTTTTACAGTTGTTTTTTTATGCAAAGAATACGAAATTATACGAGGAGAGTGTATTAATGAAGAAACGTTATATTGTTACAATAGCCGCAGCTATAGTATGCAGTTTTTCCATTGGTGGGTATGCCTATTATAAGGCACCTGTTTCCTATTTAAGTTTGGATATTAACCCAAGTGTTGAATTAGGACTAAATGCTTTTAATAAAGTTGTGTCTGCTTCAGCTTATAATGAAGATGGACAGACCATTCTGGAAGGGCAGGATGTAATAAATCAGGATGTAAAAGATGCAGTAAACACGCTGGTTAATTCCGCTGCTGAAGAAGGGTTCATTGCAGATGACGGTTCTTCAGTTATATCTGTAACCTCTGAAACTGATGATAAGGAAGAAGCAGAAGAACTGGAAAATGAAGCAGAAGAAGGTGCAAATGAAGCCATAGAAGAAAGCGGCGATGCTGCAGAAGTCATTAAGGATAATGTTGCACTTGCAAGACGTGATGAAGCCAGGCTGCTGGGCATTACACCCGGTAAATTAAATCTTATACAAAAACTTCAGGCACTGGATCCTTCAATTAAGGTTGAAGATTACAAAGATGCCAAGGTTAAAGATATTCAGAAGAAGTTTGTAGAATTAAAAAATAGAACTAAAACAGCTGGTGAACAATTAACCACTGCAGATCAGGAAGAAACTACAGTTACAGAAACTGAAGAAGTTCAGGCTGATGATGCTGATAAAATTAAAAATAATGATAAAACTAAGAGTGATAATAAAACAAATAATGATGTAAAGAAAGATAAAACTGACAATACCGGTATAAAGGCTAAAGGGAATGAATCCTCTAAAAATCATAAAAAACAATAATGA
>JAJBWD010000341.1:0-3995 GCA_032907345.1 Bacillota bacterium
AGATTAAATGAATTGAATGATCGTTTTGGTATATTAAGTGTAAAAATCGATAAAGTGATAGAAGATACTGGAGCATCTTCAACTGATATCAGTGAGAACAAAACAAATACAGATTGGTTAAAAAATATTATGTTTGTGATAATAGGTTGTGTAGCCAGTTATTTATTTTCATTAATATCAAAATAGAGAGGTTAAATCCTCTCTATTTCTAATAGTTTGGTTTACATTATTTAAAGTAACATAATAATTATAATGTATACTCATTATTTCTATGATCGAAAAATAATTTTTTGTGTTCTTTTAGAGTATCATATTTTTCAATATCGCTATCTATTAATCCCTTGATAATTAATTCTTCTATTCTACCTAATCTAAACGCACTAGGAATTGTTTCTTTATTTATATTGTTTATATCAATCAAATATACAACACTATCGGATATACCAATTACTGTTTTACAATATACCCCTTCTTTATATAATTTTAATCCTGGAAGTACATTAGGAATACCTACAATTTTTGCATTATATTTACTATTGCTATATTTTTTATGTATTTTATTAATAAGTTTATTCTTATCTTTTGATTCAGATATATCTATTCTATTGTGATTTTTAGTTATAATTAGATGGTACAACATTTAATTTAACACCTCTATCTTTATTTTTTTACCTTTTAGATCTTGTAATATGTCTAATATATCAATATCCCCTATAGTATATGTATTATATCCAAAATCTTCTGTAGTAACATTAACTTCTCCAATATATTGATTTGTATTCAAATGCGTAATATATTGTAGCACATAGTTTTTGAAATTATTTATTTCATCTAAATTTATTCTTTCATCAATAGTTACCTGATTTCCATTTACTAAAGTACCTAAGTATTTGATGTTACAGCATATGTTATTATTTATTATATAACTCATAACTTGTTTTTTTTGAGTATTAATATTATATTCTTGAATAATTTTTTGTAAAAACTTTGATATTAATGCTGAGAACTCGTCTATAGTTTGTTTGCAAAAGATCTCATGCTCTTGACAGTCATCTATTGTTGCAAATTCTTTATCACAATATTCACAAGTATAAATCATTTTTCCATCCATTAAATGTAACCTTCTTTTTATTTATTTTATTGACATAGGTATATAATACTATATTTTTTTTAATAAGTCAAACACATGTTCTGTTTTTATTTAATATTTAATTTTATTTTTTATTAAGATATATTGTTACATGTTCTCCTCCATTAATAATATTATTTATATGAATTGATTTTATTATTATATAACTATTTTTTTTAGTATTTTTTATTGTTAAATAATTTGGCTCATTAATATTATATTCCTTAAATTTTAACATATCTTTATCATAATAAAATATAGTAATTTGTTGGTATGTATCAATAATATTGCCAAAGCCGTTTGTTATATTTATTGTTTCAATTTTATAATCAGATATTTGATATTGTTTATTTAATATTTGTTTTTGACATCCTGTTGTTGTACATATAATAATAATTAATATAAGAATAATGTACTTTAATTTAATCATAAGTTATCCTCTTCCCAATTAATATAGGTATCAATTCCAAATCTAAATTTCCCTTCTGATATAGTTAATATATCTTTTAAAGTTTTATTATTAAATTCTTCATCTCCTATCCCTTCATTAATTTCATCTTGATCAAATATATGATTTAATATAGTTTCATGAATATCTTCACTATGCATTGTTTTTAATAGTTCAAAGTCAATCCAAGAATATCCCCATGGATTATTAGAAGGTACTCCTATTCCATGTCTTGATACATTCATAGCACAATTATATATGTCTTTTAAATATTTATTTGACGTGTATTGTTCCTTTTTTAAAATAGCCAATTTATCTACTCCCTTCTTATAGCAAATCTTCTACACTCTTTATATTTTCCAATACTTTAAAACAAAATATTGGATACCAATCTTGACCCATATCATCTTTTATAAGTATTCTTGGTACTGTATTTTCTATAATAGTCCCGTCTTCTTTTTCTGTTGTATATAGTAGATATTTAGGATTTACCTTTAATACAGTATACACTTTCCCTGGCGTTATATCCCAAAAATCGCCTTCACCATCATTTATACAAAATACTTGTTTCATAATTATTTACCTCCCTTTATGCATTATCAAAAATGTCATAAATTTTAATTAAATTTTTGTTGATATATTTATCCATATCATTTTGTTTTTCTATATATTCTATTTTTATATATAGCAAAACACAATAAAGTTTTATCTATATTACTATTGCTTTGATCTACACCTATTTGTCTCCCTTTACCTAAGTCATAAATTTTAGATATATTTGGATAATATATTATAACTCTCCCATCCTTATTCTATATCTTATTTCAGTAATAGCATCATCTAATAATATGGCAACATTATAATCTTCACAATATGTATTGACTGCATCTCCTTGCTTTTTATACCATATATCTATATGCTTTTGTGCTAATTTAAAGTCTTTATCATCTGTATTTAGAAAAGACTCCATATCTTCATAACCTTCCTCGCATTTATCATGCAAAATATCTTCTAAATCTATATTAAATACAGGTTCAGGGGATGTACTCCATAAATATGTAGGTAATTCCTCATTAGATAATTTATCATATTTAATTTTATTATATAGCCAATCATATACTTCATCACTATCATATACACGACCTTCATAATCAGGGATAAAGAAATATCCATTATAGTCATTAAATTTAATTTTCTTTGCTTTCTTAAATCGTTCTAAATCTTTTTTAATTTCTTTTAAGATAAATTCTTTGTGTCTTTCTTCCCTAGCTTTATCACAATTACAATAATTGGTTTGATTATGCTTACCACAATACTTACATACATATACTTTACCATTATAACAATTTGAACAGCTCTCTATGTATGCTTGTTTTCCTCTTTGTTCCAATACAAATCTTAATCCCTTACAAGTGGGACATAATATTTCATTGTCATGTAAAGGTATTATTAATTTATTAGTTAATTCATTCATTAGTTCTTGTGTAGATTCTCCCATATTATTTATCACACTCTCTTTTTATTATTTTATATTTAATAAAACTATTTGATAATAAATCATCTAATTTTTCTCCGCATACCGTACAATAATCAGGAAAAGCTAATAAACTTTGACCTATATAATCTTCACCACATTTACAGGTATAAAAAAATTGTCTTTGTAAGATACCTGCATCATATAATTGCTCTAAGCATTGGATTATTATAAGTTTATCTGCTTTTATATCTTTAAATACAGCTATAGGTGAAAAACTAATTACATTTTTAGATTGATTTTGTACCCAATTTTTAATTTGATTATATGTATTACTATTTATTTCTATCATAAATATTCGTCCCCTCCATTACAAGTTTCATACCTATGTATTTTTTAAAACACTCTCTAACATTATCTGTATATATTTTATCGGTATTATATTTGTCTCTATATAATACAATTTCAGTTATAATATCATTATCATTCACTCTTAGATATCCTCTTGTAGCTCCAGGATATCTAATTGCATAACAACCTTTAAATTTAGTATCATAAATATATGTTCGAGCAAGTCCTTTTTTATATCCTAAATAAGTATCCATTTCTCTAGTTAAATCATTAGTGTATTCTAGGTATTCATCTTTGTTTGTTAACAATATTTGTCTTCTATCAGTGAACCTCACATGACTAAAGTCACGTGCTTTAAGATTACTCTATCATTTTTCTGCATCATCCACCTCGCTACCTACTATGTCCACAGACGTTAATTTGGATATTTCCTACCCTATTTATTCTTATTTTATATTGCTATACCTATCGACCTAACTCATGACTGAAGTCACGAGAGTGTGGTCGAATTATTTTCAATAATTGTTGACATCTTTCATGTTCTATAAATACAAAATTATACTTATATTGTTTTATTAAATTTTGATGTTGCA
>JAJBWD010000342.1:0-3271 GCA_032907345.1 Bacillota bacterium
ATAAAGCTTTATGAGGGGCTGGTTTTGAGGTATAGAAATACAGATGATAAAATTTTTCTGATTCACGGACATCAGGCAGATTATTTAAACGGAGCAATGTGGAGATTAAGCAGATTTTTAGTAAGATTTCTATGGAGACCGCTGCAGACCTTAGGAGTAAATGATCCAACAAGAACAGCAAAAAATTTTAAGAAAAAAGAGGCAGTTGGCAAAAAACTTACTAAATGGGTAGTTAAAGAAAATCATATGCTGATTGCAGGACATACACATAGGCCTATGTTTCCTGATTTAGGTGAACCCCCATATTTTAATGATGGAAGCTGTGTTCATCCCCGCTGCATAACCGCTATAGAAATTGTTCATGGATATATCATGCTTGTTAAGTGGAGTGTTAAAACGAATAACAACAATACATTATATATTGGAAGAGAGGTACTGGCAGGGCCGGGGAGATTAAGGGATTACTTTGATATGGGGAAGGTCTCTGGAAAGAGATAGCCTAAAGAAACCTTTATGTAAAATATTAAATTTATAAAGCCTTGTCCTGATAACTGCGATAAGGCTTTTATTGCGCCTAAATCTGCTGTAATAAAATATTTTCATATCCTGGAGTAAATCCTCATATAATTGAGTTGACATGGTATAATATTTTTAGAAAAGGAGCCTTTATGGATTTTGAGTTGTTAAGAGAGGATCTAATGAATTATTTTGGAACAGCAGGAATGATGGGAGAAGTTATTGCTGCCCAAAATGCATCAGATGAAGAATTGATGAAAATTGCTTCAATGTGGGGTTTTAGAATAGATATATACTTACCAAAGGGGGATGAATAAATGGATGAGAAGTTAACTTTTTTAGATTTTGAAACTACCGGATTCAGGAAGAACAGGGCAGTTTCATTAGGAATTGTTCACTACAAAAATAAAATACGCGTTTCTGAAAAATATTATTTAATAAATCCTATGGAACAGATTGAACCCATGGCTCAGCGTATACATGGAATATCTTTTGAAGATGTTATGGATGAACCCACATTTTTAGATTTGTGGGATGAAATTTCCAAGTATATTGAAGGATGTACTATTATTGCTCACAATGCGCAGTATGATATAAGAGTCCTTATGGGAGAGCTTAGAAGGTACCATATTGAATGTAAAAACTTTGATGTAATATGCACCTGTGAAAATGCCAGGAAAATGCATCTTCCCGTACCAAATAATAAATTAGATACTTTATGCCGCTATTTTCATTTGAATAGTGGAAATCATCATAATGCCCTGGACGATACAATTGCCTGTGAAAATCTCTATTTTTGTTTAAGAAAAATAGGAGGGAATTTGCTAAAAAGGGCATAAACATATATAAAAATTAAGTACTTAATGAAATTATTGCATGATGTCATTAACAGTCATTAATAAGAGATTATTTATTAATTTAATTGAAGCCGCCCTAAAAAACCTTGGGCGGCCATTATATGGGGGAGGACTTACTTAGCAGATATTCGTTTCATTGATAATGTTACAACATTAAATAAAATAGCTGCAGTTATTGTATTTAAAATAGCTGCTGGGATTACCACTGTCGCAGCCAGAACTGAAAATGGAGCCGGAAGTCCTGCAAGGAATAGGGCTGTGAGCAGAAATGCAAATCCGCTGAATAGGGTGCCAGTCAGAGAAATTATAATTATTTTAATTCCTCCGGCCAATCTATCGCCTAATACCTTTATCATAATAAAAACGAAATTACAGGTTAAAACCTTGTCTATAAAAATAGGAACTTGTCCACCAGGGAATGAAGTAGTCATAGCAGCTATAATACCAGAAGCAAGTCCAATTACCAGTGTTAATTTATAATCATCTGCCAATATAATAGCAATAAACATCATGGAAAGCATAAAATCAGGCTTCATACCCATTAAGATTGGGGGAGTTATTTGCCGAAGCATTAAACCTGAAGCCAAAAGTAATGAAGAAATTAATAATTTTCTTAAATTCATAATATATTCTCTCCTTAATTTAAAATAGTTAAGTATATTTAAAACCAGGACCGCCTAAAAATTATAGGCAGTCCTTATAAAAGGGAGGCTTACTTAGCAGCTGCTTTCTTCATTGCCATTGCAACAGCATTAAATAAGACAGTTGTAAATACTGTGTTTAGAATAGAAGCTGGGACTACAACTGTTAAAACTAAAGCTAAAAATGGGGCAGGAAGTCCTGCAAGATATAATGCAGATAATAAAAATGCAAAGCCGCTGAATAATGTACCAAGAATAGAAACTATGATAATCTTAACTCCGCTTTGCAGCCTGTCTCCCATTGCCTTTATCAGTATAAACACGAAATTACAGGTCAGTATTTTGTCTATTATATTTGGAAGCTGCCCTCCTGGGAATGTGGTAGTCATGGCTGTTAAAATACCGGCAGCCAGTCCAATTACCAGTGTCAGCTTATAATCATCTGAAAAAAGTATTGCAATAAACATCATGGAAAGTAAAAAATCAGGCTTCATACCCATTAAGAAGGGCGGGGTTATCTGATGAAGCATTAAACCTACAGATAGAAGTAATGAGGAAACTAATAATTTTCTTAAATTCATAATAAAACAACTCCTTAAAATTTAATAAATTTTGATTTGGTTTTAAAATTAATGACCTTCACAAAATAACCACACCTCCTTTTATAAAAATAAAAAAGCTCCATCCTAAATACATAGGACGAAGCTTACTCCGCGGTACCACCTAAATTTACTAAAAAGTACAACTCTTCAGATACTAACATATCTTATCCCTTTTAACGGTGGGAACTCCGGTGAACACTACTTTAATTAATTTCGTTTCACTTCTAAAAGGTCCATTCACTATAGATTATCGTACCGGGTTTCACCAAGGCCGGCTCTCTTTAACTTAAATCTAAGGCTACTCTTCCTTCTCAATGAATTTAATGGATTTTAATTTGTTTTTTATAGTATAATATGAATTAATTTAAATGTCAACCTTCAATTTTCAAAAAATAGAAACAAATTTACTTTACTAAATTTACTTTACTAATTTACTTTTACTATGATTTTATTATTAGTCCTGGTTCGGATTGAGGATACCAAGTATCTGGCTTATTTATATGTAGATATTTATCAGCGCTTAATATTGATTATCTTTAGTAATTTTACAAAATTATGAAATATAACTTCTCTATAAGGTATAATATATATATATTGATATCAAATTACATATATGTAATTAGAGGACTGCTGTTATAGGGGTAAATATTTTATA
>JAJBWD010000343.1:0-9186 GCA_032907345.1 Bacillota bacterium
GATCTCCCCGGCATAAATAACATTGTTCTTCTTAGCATTATCACAATATCACCTCTATTTTGCAGCCCTGTTAAGAGCTGTTTCAATTCTTGCTCTTATGGTAAAATCAAGTGCTCCTTTATCCTGAGCTTTTATATAAACATTTTTAACATTATTAATTCTTAGTGTTTCCTCTATAACTTCTCTTATCCTGTCTCCAAACTGAGCCATTACCGGGCTTTCTATTTCTATTTTAATTCCCTGATTTGGAGCTAAAACTACATAAATATCATTTGATTCAAAGGTTCCTGCCTTGGCAGTTTTAATAATATCCAATTTATTCACCTCTTCTGGATTTAAGATATTCCTCTCTTCCGATTTTATACAAATTATTTCCTTCTGAATCTATAACCACAACCGCTGGGAAATCCTCCACATAAAGCTTTCTTATTGCCTCAGAGCCTAAATCCTCATAAGCTATTACCTGAGCCTTTTTTATTGATTTTCCAATTAAAGCTGCAGCTCCTCCTATTGCTCCAAAATATACTGCTTTATTCTTCATCATAGATTCAACTACTGCTTCATCTCTTTTTCCTTTACCTATCATTCCTTTAAGGCCTAAATCAAGAAGCTTTGGAGTATAGGCATCCATTCTGTAGCTGGTGGTAGGGCCCGCAGAGCCTATTACCATGCCTTCCTTTTCAGGAGTTGGCCCTACATAATATATTATAGCATTTTTAACATCTATTGGAGGTTTTTCACCTTTATCTAGCAGCTCAATTAATCTTTTATGAGCAGCATCCCTTGCGGTATATATATATCCTGTAATTAAAACCCTGTCCCCGGCCTTTAATTTGAGAACCGTCCCCTCAGTTAATGGTGTATTTATCTTTATTTCCATGATATTCCCCCTATAAAATAATCTCTTTATGTCTTGTTGCATGGCAGTTTATATTTACTGCTACAGGAAGCCCTGCAATATGAGTAGGGAAGGTTTCAATATTTACAGCCAATGCTGTTGTCCTTCCTCCAAAGCCTGCAGGTCCGATACCAAGGCTGTTTATCTTAGTTAAAAGCTCTTCTTCTAAATCTTTATAGTAAGGATCACTGTTTCTTATGTCAAGAGACCTGATCAAAGCTTTTTTCGACAGAAGTGCTGCTCTGTCAAAGGTTCCTCCTATTCCAACTCCTACAACTATGGGCGGGCAGGGGTTAGGGCCTGCTAATTCTACCGTCTCTATTATAAAATCTTTAACTCCCTGAAGTCCCTCTGAAGGCTTAAGCATTTTTATCCTGCTCATATTTTCAGAGCCAAAACCTTTTGGAGCTACCGTAATCTTAAGCTTATCTCCTTTTACAATATTGTAGTATATTACAGCCGGTGTATTATCCTTTGTATTTACCCTTCTTATGGGGTCTTCTACTACAGACTTTCTCAAATAGCCGGTTTTGTAACCTTCCCTTACTCCATTATTTATAGCCTCTTCAATGTCTCCCTTTACATGAACATCTTGTCCTATTTCAATGAAAACAAGAGTCATTCCTGTATCCTGACATATGGGCATTTCTTCATTTTTAGCTATTTCTACATTTTGAATTATTTTTTCAAGGACATCTTTTCCAATCGCAAAGTCCTCTTCATTGTATGACTTTTTAAGCTTATCCTTTACATCCTCTGAAAGAAAATAATTAGCTTTAATGCATAAATCACTTACTGCTCCTTCTATTTTCTTTGAATCTATTTCCCTCATTCTTTACCTCCTTAAAATAATAAGGCAGCCCTTGCTACCTTATATTATCTTATCTATGGAAATTGCATAATTTCCTTTTGACTGATTTTCAGCTTAAAATATGGAATATTCACCGATTTTTAAGCTGAAAATTTAATTATTATGCAATTTCTTATCTATTGATTAGAGCTAAGACCCTATTCATTTCATTGTTTACTATCATGAAGCCTTCGTCTACTCCCATTCCTGGTTTTGCAAGGCACTGATCAGCACTGCAGGCCATGGCTATATTTGTGCAGATTTCTGCCGAACGGTTTGTTTCATTGCAGGTTCCTCCGCAGTAAGCTCCAATATTTTTCTTCTTACAATAAATTATTGACTTTATTATATTATTTATTCCGCCTAAATCCGGTGTCTTTATCTGAAGCATATGACCTGCCTTATTATCGGCAAAATATTTTATATCCTCATAGGTATTGCACCATTCATCTGCTACCAGCTCAACATTGATATTTCTTCTGTCCAGCTCTGCCGTAAGATTCTTAAGGGCTTTCATCTGAGCCTCTCTTTCTTCCACATCCATAGGTCCTTCTATTCTGAGATGAAATGGAGCTGCTGCTTTTTCCAATTCCTTTAAATAACCTGCCATTTTATTTATGTCATTATTAAAAGCTATTCCTATGGTTCCATATACATCGATGTGAAATACAGGGTTATATTCTTTTGAGCTTCTTAATTTTATTACCCTGTCTCTTAGCCAGGCTACATATTCCAGAAGCTTTTCTCCTTTTAACCCCAGTTTTTCCTCCACATTGTTAATAAGGGCATGAGGAAGTACATCTGCTCCCTTTATAATCATCTTGTCCGCATTTTCATATCTTAAGTCACCGGACTGAGTAAATATAGGAACCCTTTTTATATCTGTATCTATATCATACTCTTCCTTAACTACCTCTGCCATTGTTTTCTTTTTAGCTTTTGAAACACCGTCCAATAAGGCCTGAGTTACACCATATCTTATGGCTGTATGAAGTCTCTTTCCATCTATAATCATGGAATCAAATTCCTCTGAAAGTTCTTTAAAGGAATTCAGTTCTCTTCCTAAAAGCTTCGGAGTCAGATTCTTTTCTATAAATGGGATAAAATCCTTTGCCAGAAAAAGCGGATCTCTTCCGCCGGCTCCGGAATACTGAACAGCAGCACAGTCTCCATAGGCAACCTGGCCATCCTCAAGAATAAGCATAACAGATATAGACTCTCCTGCCATCCTTACAGATGTAAAGCCATCTGTTACCGGCTTTCCAATGTAGGTAAACCCATCATGGGCAGCACCTTTTTTTATAGCTCTCTGATCATCAAAGTAAAATCCTGTTCTTCCGCTGCTTAGTACCACATCTTTTATTTTCATAACTTTTCCTCCTTAAATTCCCGGTCTTCCAATAAGAACACCTTTTTCAACCGCGTATATATCATCTATGGTCATCTGAAAGCTTACTTCTCTTTTTTCATAAGCTGCTCTGTCTTTTAATTTTTTACTGTTAAAGTCCTTAATTTCACTGCTGAATGGAATGTTTCCGCACTCCAGGTATCTGACAGCTCCCAAATTGTCCCGGGCAGGCATCATTTTACCCAGATTATATTTAGATGGTGCAAAAGGAATATCTATGACTCCCGCCTGAAATGCCCTTACTGTTCCTATGGCTAAGTCTTTATCTCCCAGTTCATATACTTTATCTATAATGCATCTTGTTTCTGCTTTAATTACTGCAATTTCTGTTTCTAATTCCTTAGACATAAGCATTCTCTGGCCCTGCAGCATATTAAGAGTCATCTTAGTTGCTTTTATTCCTGCAGCATTAGCTTCTTTTGTAGGAATACCAAAGGCTTCATGAGGAGTCTTTACTATTACCTTAGTAACTCCTGCCAGGGCAGCTGCTGCAGCTCCGGTACCTATTACTCCAAATGCCTTTGCCTCATCATGAGGGAAACCTCCCATCCACTGATGAAATACAGTTGTTATATAAACATCTTCATATCCCTGTTCTTCTAAAAATTCAGAAAGCTGCTCTTCTAAGGCTCTTATGGCTGCCACATCCTGAACCAGGTTACCGCATTGCCCATATCCTACAGTAATATTTTTGACTCCCTGCTCTGCTGCCAGGAGTGCTTCAATTATTGCTACTGAATTTGAAGTACTTGGAGGAACCAGTGTCCCTGTTAAAGGGCCAAAGGGTTCCCTGTTAATGCATATTCCCATTTCTCCGTAGAATCCAACTAATCTGTCACAATACTGCCAGTCCAGAAGTGATTTTTCAAGGGATACTGATTTTGCATAGGGAATATTGTAGGATATTCCTCCTCCTTCATTGGAAGTCCATCCTGAAGCATGAATTATTTCGGCCAGCAGTCTGGCGTCCGGTGTACCATGCCTTGCCTGAAGGGGAACATCAACTGCTTCAAACACTCTTCTGCAGCCTGATACTCCATGATTTACTGCAGGGAAACCATTAAGAAGTGATCTTCCTGCCTTCCTGCTCTCTGCCATTCCAACTTCACACTCATCGTATCTGTTCTGCCTTGTATAGCTGTCTATGGTAGTAGGAAGGAGGTCTGCTCCTCCAATATCCTGAAGATATGTTAATAATTCTATATGTTCCTCTATAAGTGCCACACCAGCTCTTGGCTGTGCAAGTGTAATTCCATTTTTCTTAGCATAAACAAGCTTGCTGCAGAAGTTTTTCTCCTTTGGAACTTTTTGAAGATATTTAATGCTGTCATCTAAATCAACTTCTTTTCCTGTATTCCAGGAAGACAGAACCTCTTCTCTTGTTTTCATAAAATCATCTATGGACCACTTTTTATTTTCTAGCTTCATTTCATTTCCTCCTAAACCTGTACAAGGTATTTTTTCATAAGTCTGATGGCTAGATTTTTATCTTCCTCTGCTAAAAGTCCCATTGCAGATAATATATAATATTTATCAAGAAGCAGCTTTGGCTTTTCAGGCTTTAAATAATTAGGCTGCTCCATGTTGAAAAGTCCGGCTTTTAAAATGTCCTTCGGATTATCTGAATGTACAAGAACTCCTCCAGTTCCTATAAGGTATTTCACCTTTGTAAGGTCCTTTCCTGTCTGGGTAAATAATACTCCCATTGGAGTATATGTGCTTTCAATGAAACCCACATGTCTCTCCATGGAGACTTCTGTTGCAGCCTTTGCCATAGCTTCATCAAAATCTGTATCTTCCTTACTTTGAGGAATCATTCTTATATCTAGGTGGCGTCTCTCACATTCTTTTTCTATATCCCTTTCCTTTTGGCTTAAGTACTTTTTAATTTTTCTTTTTCCGCAGGCTTCAAGAAGAGAAAGGGCGGAGTATCTCATTCCTAAATCTCCCTCTACAGTCCTTTTAGCATAGGGTTCCTCTAAGCCTCTTAAGGTAACTCCGGGCCTATTAGGATCACCTTCTGCTAAGGAGTGCACATCTGTTGTTGCTCCGCCAATATCTAAAATAATAAGATCTGATATACCGTCTTCATCTTCGCTTCCTTCAGAAAGTGCCTTTCCGGCATTTAATACTGCGGCTGGAGTAGGCATTAAAATTCCATTTATATAGTCTTCAGCACTGCTCATTCCCTTAGCTTCAACTATTTTCTCCATGAAAATATCTCTTATGATTTCCCTGGCAGGTTCAACATTTAAATGATTAAGACTTGGCATAACATTATCACATACACGATAGTATATATTCCCATCACTTAATATATCCTCTACCTGATCTGCAGCTGATTTGTTTCCTGCCACTACGATGGGAAGCTTAATACCTGCACTTTGCAGCATTTTTGCATTGTGAATAATGCAGTCCTGATTCCCGCCGTCTGTTCCTCCGGCTAAAAGAATTATGTCCAAGTTTGAGTTTTTAATTTCTTCAACTTCTCTTTGTGAAAGCTGGAAGGAATATACCTTAAGAACCCTGGCTCCTGCCCCTAAGGCAGCCCTTTTAGCAGCTTCGGAAGTTAAATCCGGAACAAGTCCAATGGCCACCATTTTAAGTCCTCCTGCTGCTGATGAGCAGGCCAGCTTTTTAATATAATCAATCTCTATATTTTTCTCTTTTAATATACTGTTTATTTTGTCATAGGCTTTATTAAAACCTATCATTATATCAGTATCAACAGTGGTAATGTCTTTAGCTGTAGCTGCTATTTCCTCATTTTCAACATCTACGGCAGTAAGCTTAGTATAAGTGCTGCCAAAATCTATCAATAAGTAACCTTTCAATTAAATCACTCCTAAGACTCTTCTATATTTAAGTCTTTTTTTAAATCTGCTACACCTAACATTGGATCTGACCCCGGCGGGTATACCCTGTCAAAACCCATTTTTATAAATTTAGTTCTTGTTTCATCCCAATTCTGCTTTCCAACTACCAGGTTGCCCCCTACATAGAGAAGTATTCCTTTAAGTCCTGATTCGTCACATTTTTGTCTTAATCCTCTGCAGTCTATCTCTCCATGGCCATACAAAGAGGATACTAAAATAGCATCTGCTTTAGTTTCAATTGCGGCATTGATAAAATCTTCCTGGGGAGACAAAACGCCAATATTTATTACGTTAAAGCCTTCCTTAGTAAAAACATGGTTCAAAATTTTGTTGCCCACCGCATGACAATCAGAGCCGATGACTCCAATTACTATAGTTTTCATAATTACACCCCACAATTATTTTAGGAAATTTAATTTCCTTATTTATATTCCAGTTCTATAAACTTAGATTTAAGAGCTTTAACTGATCCCTCATCTAAATTGAATACAAATTTTATTATCTCTTTATTATCCTTATTTAATTTTTCAATGTCTTTCCATCTTCCCGGAGATACAATTAAAACATCGCTGTCATCTATTATCCTTTTTAATATATCTCCATCCTTGCTGTTTGAGTATTTAACATTAATATTCCCCAAACCTGATCTTTCTAAAGCTCCCTTTATTTTATATTTAAATTCTTCTGATATGCAGAAAAATCCGAATCTGGTCCCTTTAGGAAATCTTGCAACCTTTACTATTGTTTCTAAATCAGGATTTATTGCTACTCCCAAAACATCCTTTGAATATTTGCTGGTGAGCTTTGTAACTTCATTTACATGATTGAAGGTAGTTATAATAACCTGGCTTTTATCCAGTGTATTTTTTGTTTCACTATTCATTTTATTAAGCTGATTTATGGTAATGGGCTTAATGTCCATGTTTGTTTTTTCTGAAAGCTGATCGGAAAACATTTTAGCCTGCTCTACATTGCATTCTACATAAACTGCAGATATTTTCTCCATGAGTTCCAGCTTTTCTTTTACCCTTTTATTTACAATCTGGATAAATTCTTCAGAGCTTATGCCATCTTCCAATGCGGTTTCAAATCCCAAATCTACAAATTTTAATATCTTGTCTTTAACATTCTGATCCCTGTATAATTCTCCTTCTTCAGCTACGAAGGTTCCTTTTCCCTGATATGATTTTAATATTCCGTCTTTCTCCAATTCATGATAAGCTGTACTTATTGTATTTCTGCTTGTATTAAGTTCTATAGAAAGCTCCCTTTCCGTAGGCATTTTAGTACCTGCTTTAAGACTTCCATTTCTAACTTCAGCTTTTATTTGATTTTTAATCTGCAGATATATTGGAACTCCATTATCCCTGTCAATAAAAAAATTCATTGTGCACCTCCGTAATTGGACTAATGGACTAATCCATTAATCATTTATAATATAGCAAAAAAAAACTCATAATTCAACAATTTTTTGCTGATATATGAGATTAATTAACTTTATAAAAATTATCTACGGAGGCTGCTATGGATATTGCTATTTTATTCTGGTAATCTTCATTTAAAAGCTGCTGTTCCTCATTGTAATTTGATAAAAATCCACATTCTACAAGTACAGATACTATTTCAGATTCCCTAAGAATTTTATAGCTGTTATTCGCTGCCTTCTCATCTCTTTTGTTCCCATTATTAATATCTGTTTTTAATCCAGTCTGAATTATATGAGCCAGAACCTTGCTCTCATACTTATCCGAATACCACACCTGAGCTCCATAGTACTTACTTTCCGGGAACATATTCATATGGATTGATATAAAAACATTTGCTCCTGATGAATTTATCATTTTTATTCTGTTATTTAAATCCTGAATCTTTTTATTTCTTATAGTTCCGCTGTTTTCATAAAGTCCTGAATCATCTTCTCTTGTCATGATTACCTGGTATCCTAAATTAGTAAGTGCTGTTTTAACTTTCTTTGATATTTGAAGATTCAGGTCCTTCTCCAGGGTCCCTCTTTTAGATACTGCTCCTCCATCAATCCCGCCGTGTCCCGGATCTATCAGAATCACTTTGTTTTCCTTTTGAAAGCTGAAAGTGTTTGTAGATATCTGATAATTGAGAAATAAAATTGAAACAGAGCAGCATAGAATAAGAAGCAGGCTTAAAATCAGCCTTTTATTTTTCATCGGATAACCTTATAACATTAATTCTATATATTCTATGCTAGACAGTTCTAATTTAACATAACCTGGGCTAAATTTTTCGAATGATCAGTTATTCTCTCCAGATTATTTACCATATCAAGAAAGAGAGCACTGTTTTCAGCATTGCACTTTCCTTCATTTAGCCTTTTAATATTGCTGGATCTTAAATGGTCTTCCAGCATATCTGCATTTTTTTCAATTTCTATTACCCTGCTGCATTTTTTTATGTCTTTATTTCTCAGTATTTCTATGCAGAGATCAAAGGATTCTATAACCAGTTTATACATTTCCAGCAGCTCCTGTTTTGCCCCTTCTGAAAGTTTCAGCTTTTTTCTTGCCTTTTCCTTTATAAAAGATGCTATGGTCTCTGAAAAATCACCGATTCTTTCAATATCCTTTACCTGATTAAAAAATCTGTTTATTATTTCTATTTCATCTTTGCTCACTTTAGAATTGGACAGCTTTACTAAAAACAGTGTAATATCCTTTTCGTATCTGTTAATTATGATTTCTCTCTCATCTATTAATTCTATAAATTCCTGTGTGTCATTATAAAAGGAACTGAAAGCCATTTCCAGATTATCACGGACCAGCATTGCCATTTTTAATATTTCCTTCTGAGTCTGGGCTACTGCAATTATTGGTGTCTCCAAAAGTCTGTCGTCTATGCCGCTTCTCTCTACATATTTATCCTGTCCTCTTACTAAAAGATTAACGAACTTAACAATATAGGGTATAAATAAAAGTAAAATAAATGCATTAATTATATTGAACATTATATGAGAAACGGCAATCTGAAACTTAATGCTGCCGGGAGATAAATCAGTTATAAATATGCTGAATGGTTTAATGAATATCAAAAATATTATTGATGCAAATATATTAAAGAACAGATGAATAAGTGCTGTTTTCTTTGATGCTTTAGATGTCCCTATACTGGCCAGGAGCACCGA
>JAJBWD010000344.1:0-15631 GCA_032907345.1 Bacillota bacterium
ACTACTGTATCTATCTTTTCCGGTGAATTAAAGGATAGTTTTAATTATGGTCTGGAGAAATATGTGGAGGAGGCAAGAACCCTTGCAGCCTTCAGTGAAGAGCCCGGGATTGTATCAATCCTTAATTACTTCATGGAAAACAATACTGCCTACATTGTTATGCCTTACCTGGAGGGAATAACCCTTAAAGAATACATAGAAAATGAAGGCGGAAAAATTTCATATAATAAAGCTCTTGATATTATGCTGCCGGTTACTGATGCACTTATTGAGGTACATGCTGCCGGTATGCTTCACAGGGATATAAGTCCTGAAAATATTTTTATAACAGACAGTGGCCAGGTTAAGCTGCTGGATTTCGGTGCTGCCAGGTATTCTATGGGAGAGCACAGCAAAAGCCTGTCTATAATACTAAAGCCTGGGTATGCACCTTCTGAGCAGTATTATACTAAGGGAAAACAGGGTCCCTGGACAGATATTTATGCTGCTGCAGCAACAATTTACAAAGCAATAACCGGAGAGAATCTGCCGGAAGCTTTGGAAAGGCTGGACGAAGACACATTAAAAAAGCCATCCCAGCTTAATATAGATATTCCTAAGGAAGCTGAGGATGCATTGATGAAGGCTCTGTCTGTTAAGATAACGGACAGATATCAGACCGTTACGGAATTTCAAGATGGGCTGAGAAGTTTTAACGGCCTGGAAGAAATAAATTCAAGTATTCCTATTGATATAGACCTTAATTCAGTAAATTTAAAAAATGAAGCTAATTTTATAGAACCACAAAATTCAGAAATTAATATTGAAGAAAAAGCAGTTAAGCAGGAGGCTTCAGCAGCTCCTGAAAAGCAGCAGGCTGAAAAAAAGCAGATAATTTACTTTAAAAAATTTAACAAAAAGTTTATTCTGGCTGCTTCTATAGCAATATTGGCTATTGTTTCTGTTATTATAGGTTCTTCCTTAAATAAGTCTAAGAACCTGGAAGTACTAAATTCAAAAGACAGCGTGGTTTCTAAAAATGTCAACGGAAATAATACCTTCGATGAAAAAGACGGGGAGAAAACAGAGCCGGCTGCAGCTAATACCGGTTCTGGCACAGCTGCTCCAGGAGCTACCACAACTGCTGCTAATACGGCAACCACCACCCCAGCTCCTGTTGATAACAAGGCTGCTGTTCCAAGTATTACAAATAAGACTAAGGATCAGGCAATCAGTCTTTTAAAAGCAGCCAGCCTGGTTATGCAGGTTAAAGGTGAAGAATACAGCAGCAAGGTAGCTTCCGGATCAGTCATTTCCCAAAGCATTGCATCGGGAACTAAGGTGGATAAAAACACCTCTGTTAGTGTAGTTATAAGCAAAGGCGTTAATCCCTATGTAACTTTCACTGACAGAAACCTGGAAGCTGCCATTAGAAAGGCTATAAACAAAAGCAGCGGACAAATATTAAAAACTGACCTGGCATCCCTGACCTTTTTAGATATTTCAAGTAAAGGAATTTCTAACTTAGAAGGACTTCAGTATGCAGTAAATTTACAGACCTTAACTATTGCAGATAATAATATATCCAGTATATCCCAGCTAAGCAGCTGCAAAAAACTTACTGGATTATACTGCTGTATTAATAAAATATCAAATATAAGTCCTGTTAAATATCTTACCAATTTAAAGGAAATAAGCTTTGCTGATAATAAAGTAACGGATATATCTGCCCTTTCTAATTTAAGCAGGCTGAATTACTTAGATTTAACTCATGACAGTGGTATATCAACACTGAAGCCCTTAAGATCCTGTTCAAATTTAAAATTTTTAAGTCTATATGATACAACTATAAATGATCAGGAAACAATAAACTATTTAATAAGTCATTTTGGGACAACCATTAATAAATAAAATTCTATAAGAGGAGTGATTTAAATGACAATGATCAGATGTAATAACGGTCATTATTACGACAATGAAAAACATAGTGATTGCCCTTATTGCGGAGTAAAGGATATTAATTTTGGGAAAACCCAGGCTCTTAAACAGGAACCGGAAAGCATTAAAAGAGATGAAGGCAAAACCATAGGAATCCAGCATAAAAAGCTGGGTATAGACCCGGTAGTGGGCTGGCTTGTATGTGTGCAGGGAGCAAACAAGGGCAAAGATTACAGGCTTCACAGCGAAAAAAATTTCATAGGACGTTCTGAAACAATGGATGTAAGCATTATAGGTGATGATACCATATCCAGGGAAAATCATGCTATTGTAAGCTATAATCCAAAAAATAATTCTTTTAAAATATATACAGGAGAAAGCCGTGGGCTTGTTTATTTAAACAATGAAGAAGTTGATATTCCGGCTCCCCTGAAGGCTTATGATGTGATCGAAATGGGTGAAACAAAGCTTTTATTTATTCCTTTATGCAGTGATAACTTTGTCTGGGAAAACAAATAGAATATTTTGAGGTATGGTTATGGCAAAAATAAATCCGGGGAATGCCCAGCATATTGGCAGGCGTTCAGAACAGCAGGATTCCTTCGGCTTTTCAGACATATTTGATAAAGAGGTTTTAGGCTCAACTGGCGGACTTGCTGTGCTCTGTGACGGAATGGGTGGTATGTCCATGGGAAAAGAGGCCAGCATATTTTCCGTGAGAAAATTTCTTGAAATATATCCGGAATATGCAGATGAAAAAAACAAAGAAACAGCCCTTATAAATACAATAAAAGAGGTTAACAGAAGCTTTGTCTCCTATGCCGAAGTAAATAACATTTTGGGGAATGTCGGAACTACTCTGGCAGTATCTTTAATATTCCAGGGGTATTTATTTTACGCTTCCGTAGGTGACAGCAGAATATACTTTTACAGAGATAATAATTTAATAAGGCTGACTGAGGATCATATATACGAAAAAAAGCTTCAGGAAAAGGTTAATCTGGGGCTCATATCTCTGGAAGAAGCTTTGAGCCATCCTCAGAAAAATGCCCTTACCAGCTATATAGGAATAAATAATTTAGATGAAATATTTATATCAAAAGAACCTGTTAAGCTTAAAAGCAGGGATAAAATCCTGCTGTGCAGTGATGGACTTTATAATTACTTAGATGAAGAGGATATTAAAGCCTCACTAAAGCAGGAAGCCCAGGAAGCAGCGGATATGCTGATAGCAAAAACCATGGACAGAGGGAATGAAAATCAGGATAATATAACAGCTGTTATAATGGAGTACCTGGAAAATGATATATCAGATAAAAAAGGGATTTTTAGAATATTTAAAGGTTAAATATTATTTAGGGGGAAGAAAATGAAAACAATAAAAAAACTAAAGCTTATTAATATTTTATTAGTGCTGCTGATTTTAGTTAACTTCTTAACATTTACAAAAACTACAGTCTCAGCAAATACAGCAGCAGATATAAGCAAAAGTATCGTAAGAGTTTTATCAGATTCCAAAGTTAAGGGTTATTATGTAAGCGGTACAGGCTTTGCCATTGGAAATAAAAGCCCGGTAAAATACATAGTTACCAACAGTCACGTGTGTAATGGCAATAAAACTGTCAGCATACTCCTTACCAGAGATCAGATAGTAAAGGGAAAGGTTATAATAGACCTGCCTCAGACTGATTTAGCTGTAATTGAGCTTAATAACTCTATAGCCAGGGAGCCTGTTACCATATCTGACAGCACCGGAGTGGAAGTTGGACAAAAAGTATCTGCAGTAGGTTTTCCGGGAGCTGCGGACATAAACGGCCTTACCGGAGATTTAAGCGAGCTGTCTGTTACAGAAGGATCTATCAGCAAGATAGGACAAATCCAATGGCTACAGGGAGTTAAGTGTTACCAAACAACTGCTCCTGTTAACCCTGGCAACTCCGGGGGACCCCTGATTGATGAAAAGGGTAATGTAATAGGAATTGTAACCTATAAGTCAAATGAGGGAGATAATATAGCCATAGCCGTTCAGACTGAGGAACTTATGACTGCTCTTGATAACTTAGCAATTCCATATAATAAATTAGATAAAAGTAAACCGGCTGCAGAAACCAGCAATGAAGCAGCTGCAAAAGCAGAAACTAAAAAGTCTGATAACACCTTAATATATGTAATAGCAGTTCTGGCTGCTTTAGTAATTCTGGCTGCCATAGTCATAGCTGTTATGCTGATTAAGAAAAAGCCAAAGAAGACAGAAGCTCCAAAACTGACAAGAGCAATAAGTAATACCCCAGTTCTATCAAAAGGAAAATTACTGGGTGTTTCCGGAACCTTTGCAGCACAGGCTATTGAATTTGATAATAACGCCATAATCCTTGGCAGAGACCCCAGTGTAAGTCAGCTTGTATTCCCCTCAGACGCTGAGGAAATCGGAAGAAAACATTGTGTGATTAAATTTGATGCAGTTAATAAAACTTTTATATTGGAAGACTGTGCTTCTACAAATGGTACCTTCTTATATAATGGCAAGAAACTGGAACCTTATAAACAGGAAGTATTGAAAAATGGAGACAGATTTTATCTGGCAAACCAGAAGAACGTTTTTGAAGTGAGGATAGATTAATTTATGTTATTTTCATCCGCAAGTATTTCAAATAAAGGCGACAGAGCAAATAATGAGGACGCTATACTATGCACACAGCTTGGAAAATATGGCTGCTATGCTGCAGCAGATGGATTAGGAGGCCACGAAAAAGGAGAGGTGGCTTCCTCTCTGGCCTGCCTGGGAGTTAAAAATGCATTTGAAAAGCGGCCCGGAACCTCCGGCACTGATTTACTTAGCTATTTAAATCAGGCTCAAAAGCTGGTTTTAAATAAACAGAATGAAGATAAGGCTTTATCTCCTATGAGAACGACCCTGGCTGTTCTGGTTACAGACTATGATAAGGCTGCTTTTGCCCATATAGGAGATTCCAGAATATATCAATTCAGAAGCAATAAGATTATATTCCGCACCAGGGATCACAGCGTATCTCAATCCCTGGCAAACGGCGGACTTATAGAGGAAAAAGAAATAAGATTTCATGAGGATCGAAATAAGCTGCTGAGGGTTATTGGTGAAAAGGATGATTTCAGGCCAAGCATAAGGGAAAAGGAAACAGTAAAGGGAGACAGATTCTTAATATGCACTGATGGTTTCTGGGAATTGGTTTTAGAAGAACAAATGGAAAAAACCTTAAAAAACTCCTCATCCCCAGAGCAATGGCTGATAAATATGGAAGAAATCATAAAAAGCAGCAGCAGATCCAATAAAGATAATTACAGCGCCATAGCCTTGTTTTTGTAGGTTAAATATTTCTTTAACGTCTGGGGGTATTAGGTTGAATTTTGAACATTTGTGTATAAATTGTATGATGGATAAAGGTAATAATAATGTATGTCCCTATTGCGGTTTTGATATATCATCCTATAATCTGATTGCTTCAGAACTTTTGCCATATTCCATATTAAATGGCAGGTATCTTATCGGGAAAGTAATAGGTTATGGAATATTCGGAACAACGTATCTGTCTTATGATATTAATTTAAGGATAAAGGCAGCCATCAAGGAATATTTCCCAAGAGATTTTGCCTTCAGAGATAAGGATAATATTTCAGTCTGCTGTTTTTCTCCTGAGGCAAAGGATAAATATGATTATGGAATAGACAAATTTTTGCAGGAAGCCAGAACACTGGCTAAATTTCAGCAAAACCCCTGTATTGTTAATATTAAAGATTTTTTCAGGGAAAATAACACTGCCTATTATGTTATGAATTATGTGGATGGTATAACATTAAGAGATTATTTAGCACAGATTAATAATAAAAGGCTGGATTTTGCATTAGCCTATAGAGTTATGCTTCCCGTAATGGATGCCTTAAAGGAAATTCATAAGCAGGGCCTTCTTCACAGAGATATCTGTCCTGAAAATATATATATAACCAGAAAAAAGCAAATCAAGCTGCTGGAGTTTGGAGCTGCCAGATATATGCTGGGTGATAAAAGCAGAAACCTTTCTGTCATTTTAAGACCAGGCTATGCACCTGAGGAACAATACAGAAGCAGTGGAAAGCAGGAACCCTTTACCGATATATATTCTCTGGCTGCTGTATTATATGAGATTATTACAGGAATAAAGCCTCAGGAAGCTTTAGAAAGAATGGAAGAGGATAAACTTATCCCTCCTTCAGAAATGAACATAGCTATACCTGAAAAATCAGAAAAAGCTATACTGAAAGCTCTTTCCATAAAAGGTAAAGACAGATATCAGACCATAGAGGAATTTCAAAGAGAAATTACTTAGATGCCACCCAGTTCACATTTCACATTTCATTTTTACATGATATCTTATTTTTCATTAATGTAAAAATAAGTACCCTGAGGTGCTAGGAGATGGTTGGAATTCAGCTCCGTGGTAGATATGTACTTAAGATTTTGCATACATTAATTATACACTTTTCCCCGAGCCTTTTGGGCTCAGGAATCGTATTTTTTACAAAAGAGTGGGACCATCACACTAATTATTTAGTACGACAGCCCCTTGTAAATTGAAAAATGTTTTAGAAATTCCCCTGATGCTTTAGCTGCTGCCTTTTCTCCTTCTCCTTCAAAAGTTATATAAATTATGTCCTCCTGTTTAATACTTAGGCTCATTAAAGCAAAAATTTCTTTTCCATTAACTTTTTTTTCATCCTTTTCAATAATTATATTACATTTAAATTTGCTAAACTCATTAACTAAAAGCCCTGCTGGTCTGGCATGAATTCCTTCAGGATTCTTTACCTGATATTTAATTTTTATCATACCACATCGCCTCCTGTTATTATCTAAGGAATTTTTTCAGGCTTAAAATATCTTTATTCTTCTGATTTAATAAAGCCAAAAAGATATTCCGGTTTCAATAAATCCAATAAAATCAATTCTTCTTCCGGTATCCTGGCAACATAATTTCTTTCACCGTCATTTGGCATGTCCTTCACAATAATCTCAAGCTCGCCCCGATAATGAGACAAATTGTCATTAACTATTACCACATCACCTCTGCGGAATGAATCTTTATGATATTTGCGGTATGGAATTTTTTTATTTTTATACTGTTCCCTGGGTATACTGCTTCGGATCATATAATCAGAAGCATCACCTCTTCCAAAATGAGGATAATTATATATTATATTTTTCTCTTCATCAGTAATTTCTTCTGTCAGCTCTAATTTCAATGTAATTTTTGTTTTATCTATTTGAGATACTGCCTTTAATTCGTCTTCTGCAGCATAAGCATTACCAATCAGAATATCGTCAATCCTGTTAGTTGCAAGCAAGTGCCGTACTTGTAAACCTATAGGCAGCCCTCTGTGCATTTCACAGGTAGGAAGTCCTTTATATACAGGCCAGGGTCCGAAAGTATCTTCATTATTACTGGAAACAAATGCAGCAACAGGAAGACCTAACGCTTTATATTTGTTAGTAAATTCCAAAAACTTATTCCATCCAAGTCCTGTATATTTCTGTGGATAAAAATTATGGCAAACAACCATATTATGGATATCCGCACCTCTCTCTATCATTAGATCCAGTGCTGTATTTGAGCTTCCGTTAAATTCAATTGGAATCCCATAGGAATTATGGGTAATTGCAATATCTTCCCTGTCGCTGAAATGACCATCAAGGCGGACAATATCTGCCTTCATATCATAAAACGGTTTTAAATCGTAGGGAGTAGCTCCTAAATGCAGGAAAACTTCCGGATTTGTATCTACACCAACGATAAAGCCAAGCTCATGAGCTTCTTCCATAAATCCGGTAAACTTTTTCATAATGATTTCTTTTGGCTCATTTACTGATAATAAGCAGGTAAATATTCTGGTAAATCCATATTTTGCAGCTAGTCTCATATAAGCATAGTCTTTTTCTTCTGTGGAATGCTCCGGGTAAACAGATATACCCATTCTATGCATAGCAATATACCTTCCTTTCAATTTCTAAAATTTATTTAGAAATAGCAGAAACCTAATGGATTCTGCTATTTCTTAAATTCCGGGATATATAAAATGTGCTCTATTAAATATCTTAAAAACAGTTCTTTAATGTTTTCAATATTTTCATGAAAAGCAAGTGATTTTACAGCCTTACATATATTTTGCAGTGCACTGTTTAAACCAGCTTCACCTTTTTTCGGACATTTTACAATATATATGGAATCCTTAAATTTTTTTATTATTTCTTCATTTTCATCAGACATAGATGCAATTGCAGGCACATCAGTTGATTTATTTATGTCAGCTGTTATCTCCGCACACATCTGTGCATAGTCCTTATAGTTAAATGCCGGTCCGCAGATAACCACATCCGGATGCAGTTTTTGTATTTTATTACATAATTTTTTACTTACCGTTTCTTTATCATTTAAATAGGTTCCATTCCCGCAATATAGACAGGCTACAACCTTAGCACCAATCTCTTTCAGGAATGGTTCCATCATGACACTGGGTCCGATTGGAACATTTTTTCCACCCAGGGGCAGCATTTTATCGTCCTTAGTTCCCATTCCAGATTGAATTTGATCATAAATTGTTATTATCTTCAGCATATTTATTTTCTCCATATTTTAAAATGTTAAATCATCTAAAGAAACATTATCCTCATCTGATTTAATTTCAGCTTCATCTTTTATATATTGTTTATCCATGGCCTTTATGAATGGGCTATAGATAACTACTCCTAAGATTATCAGTAAAAGCTGCAGCAAGGCTCCCTGCCATCCTGATGACAAGAATCCTGAGATAATAGGAGGAGTTGTCCATGGCATAATGACTCCATTACAAATAGGAACTAAGCCAATATACATAGTAATGTAGGTAATAATAATATTAATCATTGGTACAAAAATAAATGGAATAGCTATTAAAGGATTTAATACAATAGGCAGCCCAAAAATAATCGGCTCGTTGATTCCGAAAATGCCTGGTATAATTGCCAGTTTCCCCAGCTCTTTTACCCGCTTTGATTTACAGAATGCGAACATCGCTATTAACAGAGAAAGAGTTGATCCGGCACCTCCATAGGTTGCAAACAAGTCCTGAAACTGCTGATTAATTATATGAGGTAAAGCATGTCCAGCCTGAAGAGCCTGCAAATTTTCTGCAGATAATGCATAAAGTATTGGTCTGAAAACTGAATCTGTAATATTTGTCCCATGGATACCAAAGAGCCATAAAACATGTGCAAAGAAATAAACCCCAATCATTGTTCCCAGAGAATCTCCCACTTTTTGAAGAGGTAATTGTAATATTTTATAAATAAAATCAAAAGCATTTCCCCATGGAGTTAATGAAAAAAGAACACGAATTATGAAAAACACAACAATTACCATACCTATTGGAAATAACGCTGCAAATGATTGTCCAACTGTTGGGGGAACCCCTTTTGGCATCTTAATTGTCCAGCCCTTATTTTCTACCCATTTATAAATTTTTACTGATGCAAATGCACATATTATTCCTATAAATATTCCTTTTGACCCAACCCAGTCTAAAGGTATGCTGGCAACCTGAACTGCCTCCTTTGCGCCTTCCGGTGTATAAGCGGTACTGAAAGGCATAAGCATAAACCAACTTAATACAGCAACAGCGGCTCCGAATATCATATTAGTTTTTTCCTGTTTTGCATAATTATAGCCTATACCAATTACAATAAATAATGCCATAATTGAAAAGGTTGCATTTGTTACATTAGAAAAATATGAAGAAATTGATGAACCATTAAATGTTGAATTTTTTAATAAATCAATCCAGGGTTGAATTGGGAAATTTGAAATCAGCATAAACATTGAACCAACTACCAAAAGCGGCATGCTTATTAAAAATCCATCACGAATTGATATAAGATATTTATTTCTGCCTACAGCCTGAGCAACCGGCATTAACTTTGATTCCAACTTGTTCATAAAACTTTTTTTCATATTTTTACCTTCCTCCATTTCCTTTATAAAATAATTTTCTAAGAATTTTGTTTCATCAATTTTGATGCTAATCTTAAGACATTTCCTCCATTTATGGTTCCATAGTCGTTGCTGTCTATAAGTCCTACCGGAGTATTTAGTTTATTATACTTTTCCTTAGTGCTCTCATAAGCAAATCTAACCTGGGGACCCAGAAGAATACAATCAGGATGATCTTTTTCATATACTTCATCAAGACTTGCAATAGGAAAAGCCTTGACTTCAATATTGAAATTATGTTCGTCTGCCAACTTCTGCATATTGCTTGCAAGTAAGCTTGTAGACATACCCGCGCTGCAAAACAGGTATACTTTTTTCACTGATATCATCTCCTTTTAAATATTTCATTAATTTTTATTTGTGTTCCAGACTAAGCATTCTGCGATAAGTATCAATAAATTCTTCCGCTAAAATCTGAAACATTTCTGCACTCATCAGCTGATCTTCAGAATGCATTATTAAAATCAGACTATTAGTATCTTCTTCTTTAGCGGTTTTACGCTGAAGTAATTCATTATGAACATCATGAGCACGCAGATATTGATTTTTTCCTTCTTTAATTAATTCTTCTGCCTTTTGAAAGTTCCCATTCTTAGCTTCTTTTATTGCTTCAATATTACAGGATCTTGCTGTTCCTGCAGCAGAAATAAGTTTAAAGCAAAATAGTTCCAATTCTTCCATGATAATCTCCTATTCTTTATTTTGCATTTACTGCCTATATTTAAATTATATATAAAAATATAAAAAAGTATTTTCAATGTATCTTCCTACTGCTAGGAAAATGTTTACACATATGAAAAAGCTGATAAAAAAGAATCGGCGCACAAATGCCTGCACACCGATTCTTTCATTAAATAATCTGATTAATAAATTCATTGTAACTCTTTGATTTCATAAGACAGGACAGTTTCTCAGGATCCCTTACTATGTCACTGAACCAGTCAAAAAAAGTCCGCATTATTTTTTCATTATTTTCCTGAATAGCCAGGAGTAATACAAGTTTTACCTGAAATTCGCCCCATTGTATTGGTTTCTTAAGTATTGCTACCGGTATCTTCGATTCTTTGCTCATAGCTTTAATAGGATGCGGAATTGCAAAAGAATAAATAAAGGAAGTAGGCGAAAGCTTCTCCCGCTTTAATACTGCTTCTTTAAATTCTTTATCCACAAAGCCAGCATTATAAAGTTCATCACTCATAAATGTTAAAACTTTTTCCGGAGTATCAATATCCAGGTCTAAGTAAAAGAATTTAGGTTCAATCATATTCTTAAAACTTGAAGTAAAAACTTCTTTATATCTGATGCTGTCCAACAAATTTAAAGCTTTAAATATTTTGATTTCATCTTCAGAATTAATAAAAAATGAAATTTGTACTGTTAATATATTTAAGTTATGTTCCAAAGGAAATGTAGTAAGAATTAAGTCAGGCTTTAAATTAAGTACCTCTTTCTTTTCAAAGTAATTAATACAACCAATCATTACCATTCTTTCATGAAATACACTTCCTATTTTTTTAATACATAAACTTGATAAAGCCTGATTATTCGGATTTATCAAAATTACTTTATATTTATTTTTATAATTCATCCTTTCCAGGGCCGCCCCTAAATGCTGTTCAATAAAACTGATATCAACTTCATCAATGGTTATATTTAAATTTTCTTCTATGATTTTACCAACCTGAACTGCCATTTCAAAAAAGAAAGGGTATTTATACTTCAATTCATCCAAATATAAATTACAAATATTAATGTTTTTCTTTTTTCGTTCAAGAAGCTGCAGAATATGAGCAGATAATCCTTCCTGCAGGTCTTTATCAGCCCTCAAATCTACATCAAACTGGATGTATATATTATTCAAAATATTACTTACCAGCTGATTAACCTTATAATTAGAATTCAGTAAAGGTACATTATCACATGTTTCGGCTTTAATCTTTCCATACAATAAATCAGCCAGATAAATTCTTTCATTTTCATTTGATTTAATATGTAATTTATTAGATATATTTTGATAAAATTCCTGTGCTACATTCAGTTCTATATCTTTAATTACATTTTTATTTATATTGTCAGCTTCCATGTAATTATTACAGAGCATACGTTCAATTGAAACTCCGATATATGTCATGATAACAGGCAGCTCCATTTCTCTCACATTACATTTATGTTTATTAAGTATATTCTCCAGTAATTCTTTAATACGAAAGAATTCGATATTTGGGAACAAAGTCGCTAAAAAGTCCAGATTCAGATAGTTTTTTCTCAACTTTTTCCAAAGTAAATTTATATAAAGTTCTCTTTTATCCTTTTCATTTCCTACTAAAGAAATATAGTTCTTATATCTTTTCAATTTAAGTGTAGGATAAGTTTCTAAATTTTTTTTTATTTCTTTCAAATCATTCCCTAATGAGGAATCACTGATAAATAGTTTATCCATTAAGTAAACCAGATTAAGTTCATTTTTCTTAAACAATAATTCATGTACAATATAAAAGCACCTTTGGGATGATGTTTGTGGAATTATATTTTCTATGTGCACACTTAAGCTTAGCGGTGTTTCTTTACTTAAGTGATAGCCTTTTCGGATATCAGATTCTATGAGGATGTTATCATAGTAAATATTTATATATGCAATATCAGATCTGATAGTACGATCTGAAACATTTAAAAGCTGTGACATTTCCTTGCCAGTAATCCAACTATTATTATTTTTAAGCAGCATTAATATTTTTTCTCGTCTTTCATTTAGCAACATAATCGCCCCCTGTCTGTGCCACCCAGTTCACATTTCACATTTCATTTTTACATGAAGATGTTATTTTATAATTCCGCTATTCTATTTCTTATAATTTAAGCAGCTATTAATATACTTATCCTGATAAATCCTTAGATTATTCCCCTACTGCGGCAGCCACCCATAATCCTGCCTGCAATCCAAAATATAGCCAACATACATCATTTGATCTTTAACCTGATACAGAATCAGATACCTTTTTTCTACGTACATTTTATGTTATTTATTCATTGGTATAAATTCAGCCTCCAGAAATGGGAAACGCTCCGACATTTGGAAAAGGGAGTGAATAGCGTCCATCAATTCATTTTTTATTTTACGGGCGGCTGCAGGACTTTAATGCAGGAGAAACAAAACATGGCCTGCCAGCATCTGACGGGCACGATTGGAAACAATCACTTTATATTGGGATTTCTTTTCCATGTTACACCTCATCAATAATGCTGCCCAGGTAGCTGTCCAGTTCATCCGGAGTACTTCCTAAACGACCAGTCGCATGGTCTTCTTCAACAGCTAATAGTTCTTCCCGTAATTTCAGTATCTTTTCCCGACGGGTAAACGCCTCTATATCCATAACCACAAGATCTCCCTAGCCATTTTTGTAAGATAAACAGGCTCACCGGTGGATTTGCATAAAGCTGCAATTTCATTATAGTTTTGCTCAATGCTTGCGGACGGTTTAATCTGCATGGTATCAACTCCTTATAGTAATATTTTAGCCATATTATAATATATAATCAACATAGACGGTACCACACGGGTCATTTTTCATATTTTGCGGAATAAAAACTTATGGGGAATGGCAAAAGGAGGGTTACCCCTCCTATATTACAAATTATTTCAATCCTTATTATCTTATTTTTACATTATTGTTAAAATTAACATCCATGAGGTGTTAGGAGATGGCCGAAAATCAGCTCCTTGGTAACTAGAAAATATAATTATACTGTAGAAATATCCAGTGATATACCATTTTTAGATAATGTTATCAGCAAACAAAATGCAGTGATAATTGGTAATAAACAAGCAAAAAAATCTCTCCCTTTACTCAATTACTGTAAAGAGAGAGGTCATACTGTTTAAATTTTCAGTGGTCTGGGTTTCCTGGAACATTTTTTATTATATCAAATCCGTAAACCCTATAAATATTGAAAAAGTCTTTTTGATTTTGCTGACTCTTTTCTCATCAAATGTGAAAAGTGAACTGGGTGGCACCTCAATTTAATGATATAATTTAATTAAAATTAACAATAAGGAGAACTTACCATGGAAGATGTTAATATAGTACCAGCAAAAAAATTATGGAACCCAAAGTTCTTTATTTTAATCAGCATCTTATTCTCGTTTTTTCCTGCCGGAGTTATGTATTCTTTAAATTATGGGCGCAGCGGATATAAACAAAAAAAATGGACATCCCTTGCATCGGTGACTATTTTATTTTTAATTGTTTGTGTTCTGTTGTTTACAGTGCCTGCATCTTTATCTTTTTTTAAATATATAATTTACGGACTGAACATTGGCACTGGAATATATCTTAGTAATAATCAGGCTGCACTATTTGAAAATCATATTAAAAATGGCGGTGAAAAAGCTTCTTATATTCTGCCTGTAATCATATGTGTTATAGTTTCAGCCTTACTTATAGCTGCAAATATATACTCTGACTTCATTCCGGAAAATTCCCTTAAATATAGTAAAAACCAGCTCTATTATACTGACAATGTAACTGCATCAGAAGCAAAAAAGCTGGGGGATTACCTAAAAACTCAAGGCTTCTTTAGCGATGATTCAGAAGTAGATGTTAAACTTGATAAGCAGAATGAAATATATATTTTCTCATTGATAGTAACTGAAGATTACCTTAAGGATAATGAATTTGCTGATAATATGAAGCAGGCCTGCACCGAATTATCTGAAAATGTTTTTGATAATAAAACAGTGAGAATAGACTTATGTAATAATAAGTTTCAAATCCAAAAATCTTTTACTTCAGACTAGCTAAAACCAGAAGCAGAAAATAAACACATCAGGGGAAGTAATTTGCTTCCCCTGGTTCACATTCAAACATTATATTTTATTAACAGCAATAAATCTATCTTCCGGTTCCCATGTTAGTAATCCTGTATACATTATTTACTTTCTCCACATATACAAAACTAGTGCGATTTAAAAACCAATCACCTTTTATTATTCCATTACCTGCCAGACAATATGAATTCATATCTGCTGGTCTTTCAGAATAATCAGCAAAAAAGTTGAATTTATCGGCATTACCCTGTATATCATCAATTTTATTGATAGTGAAATCTGCTATTCTAAGTTCTTTTGCTACTCTGTCCTTCTTATATTCATCAAGATACTTTGACATGATTTGATTAGAAATTTCTTTTAAATCTTTAGAGTCTGTCATTAAAGAAATATATTGAATCAATGGATCATAAAATGCTGCTGATTTTATAAAATCATCAATCTTCTCTGAACTTAATTTATTTTTTACCATATTGTATTGAATTCCGTTTATCTCTATAAAATTATTATAAAACAATATACTCATAGCTTCTTTATTGCCAATATATAATCCTGCCATTTGGTTATATCCGGTCATTGGAGTTTGTATTTTCTTTTTAGCAACAACGCAATTATTTATATATTCCATAAATTCTTTAATCTTTTCTTTGTCTTCAACTGTCCCTCCCCTGTCAGCAGCAGGGTTATTATACTGAAAACTGATTTTGGTAATGTCCTTAATCTGAAATTTCCCTATTTCACTAATTCTTTTATGACTAATAATTCCATACAAGAAAATGCAGAATATTACTAATAAAAGCAGTATAACAGTAAAAATCAGCCTTTTTTTAATTATAAATCTCCTCCTTTATATTAT
>JAJBWD010000345.1:0-3300 GCA_032907345.1 Bacillota bacterium
TATTGATAATATGGAAAATATTATCAGCAGCAATTCCGAAAATGTTAAAGACAATGATAATGATAATGACAACAATAACAATTATAAAAAAGGAAAAAAGTTTCTTAGTTAATTTTTTCTCTGGGAGATGTATTGCATCTCCTATATTTTTGCTGATTTTTCCTGCCTGATATCTTAAATGGTAAGCTTTATGATAATAAAGTTTTCTAAAATCCAGACTTTTGATAATCATTTCTATAATTAATTCAGATTAAAGAAAACTTCTGATGTTAATATTTCTATATTCAACGTAAGAAATACATAATTTCCTCTTTATATATTCAGTTATCAATAACAGGTTAAATTACCATGCATTTATATCTTGTATAAGAATTTTAACCATGTTAATATAGTCCTACACTAAGAGAACAACAGCTTTTTAGATTTGTTCCTTATGGCTTACGAGTTTACGGTCCCCCCGTAACCTTAAGTCAAATTAACAGAATCAGCCCTTTTTAGACTTTAATCTGCCAAGCTGTCTTATCAAGGTTAGGATGAATTAAAGGTTCCCTGCAGCAGAAACTCATGAAATCCGTCAGGTCCGGAAGGAAGCAGCGGTAAGTGATCATTTCCGTGTGCATTGAACAACCTTCTTTGCTGGCTTGAATAAGCAGCTGCAGATTAGCTGTCTAAATGGATATAGAATTAATTGATTATACTTTCTGAGATATTCGTTAAGCTCTTATTTCGAACCTACAGTATAAAATCGGGAGTCCGATAGTTAGATGGGGAAATGTACTCTCTTGTGAGTCCCTTTAGCATCTTTGAGAGCGATTGAAACATCTATGCTGACACCCACCTATTGAAGAATAGGTGTCAAAAAAGAGTACCGGTATTTTGGATATAACTTTTAAATTTAAAGCCAATGCTTTGTTTTATAAGCATTGGCTTTTTAATTTGCTGTTATTATGGAGACATTTCTAAATTGATCAACTAATTATAGCTTTCTGAAAATGTAATATTTCCATAAAGATTCTGAATCCGGCATAACCTCTTTCACAATTTCAAATTTTCCTGCTGAATGATTTTTCAGATCAATAAGTGTATGCAGATAAAAATCCCTGCTGTATTCCTCACCGTCAACTGTTTTAAAGCTGGCTTCCATATCCTTTCCGCTGCCATCCTTCACTGCAGCAAATAAAAAGCCATTATCATTTAACACCTTATAAATCATATCAAAGGCCGGTGTAAGTTTTTCATCGGTCAGATGCACCAGTCCCGCTATTACTGCGCAGCCATCAAATTTTCCAAGATAGGAATAATCATTTTGCATATCTTCAACTACAAATCTTATCTGCGGGTTTCTTTCTTTTGCTATCAGTATGCTCTGTTCACTAAAGTCAAGCCCTGTAACATCAGCACCAAGCTTTCTCATTCTCATGCTTTCATATCCGGCACCGCAGCATAAATCCAGTACCCTTGGGTTTTTAGGCAAATAGCTCATAAATTCCTTTAAATATGGAAGTAAAATTTCATTATCATACCACTTATCAGCCCACTCCATTGCTGTTTTATCATAAAAATCCTTAATATTTTTCAAAATCTAATACTCCTTTCCAAAACCGGCAGCCATTTAATTGACAGTGCAGAGAACTGCATAGTACACTTCTATTTATTGCATAGCTGCAGGACTTTGTTTAATATGGTATCTTCGCCTTTTAAAAAGTCCGCATAACTTTGTTCAGTATATATATCCGGCTTTGTATGTGTCTTTTCATTGACAGTACCGTCACTGTTTATTCCCATATCCAGGCTGAATCTTATAATAAGTCCGCTGTTTGGAAGAGCCATTACGCAGGGATCAATGCCTATTCCATCTCCTCCCGTGGTGGTTCCCACAAGCTCAGCAAAACCTGACGATTTACTAAAGGCTGCAAAGGATTCAGCGGAAGAATATACATAGTCATCAACTAAAAGATATATCTTACCTTTGAAATTAACAGAATTCTTTGGCTTAATTGTTCTTGTAACTGCAGTATAACGCTCCATGTTTGATACATAATTACTTTTGAACTGTTCCGGAATTTTATCAATAGATTTTGTTGTAATTCCTCTTCCGGTTAAAAAGGGCTTAATATAATTTCCCTTAAAGGCAATTGCCTGAGATGCGCTTTTAGAATCAGCTATCAAAGGCTCCACTACATTGCTCATCCAATATTCATCTGTTCCTCCGCCATTTCCTCTTATATCAATAATAAGATATGGATAATCCTTTATTTTGTTAAAAAACTCTGAGATTTTTTTACCGTCACTGTCCAGAGTCATGTTGGACATGGATTTAACTTTAAGATAAGCAATTTTATTTTTCTTTAATATTTTTTCTTCACTTGAAGAATCAGCAGCTTGAGCAGATTTATTTTTTTCATACTTAGCAGGGGTTATATCTTCTGTTATTTTTTCACCCTCCTTTGTATAAGCAGCAATCTTATAATTTTTGTCTTCTTCTGCTATTATCATGCCGGATTTTACGTAAAGCTTGTCTCTATTATAGTCATAGTTAAGATAATATTTGTCCATATTATCTTTGAAATAAGTATCAATGGGCTTATCTTCAATAGTTTTCAATATGCAGCCTTTTTTAATATTTTTGAAGCCCTCAGTTACAACATACTTTCCTTCTATATACCTGAACTTAACAGGCAGCACTTCCATGCTTTCATTTACTATGGTTTTCCAGCCTTCATATTTTTCCTTAACTCCGTTTTGATTTAATATCTGTCCCCAGGGAAGGTTAATTATGCCGCTGTACCCTTTAGCCATATTATCATAATGAGACGGGGGCACAACACCAGTATGCCCATTTTGAATCATTGCAGCTATTTTATTTATATCATTATAAAATTCTTCATTATTTTCAGCGGATTTAATCTGTTCCTCAAAATTATTTTTATTGCCAAGCCAGTCAAAGCCTGTCTTATCCTTTTCTATTTCAAAAAAAGGAAAGGAATCCTTAAGGGTTGCATATAGATATTCAAAATCCTGTAATTTTTCTTCACTGGTAAGCTCTTTTAAAGAGCCAGTCTTAGCCGTTTTTTCAGGTGTTATCATTTGTTTCAGTAATAATATTGCTGCAAGAATAATTATTACAGCTATTAAAAGTACAACTTTTACTTTTTTTAATTTTTTCTATTAATTCATCCCTTTACTATTTTAACATATTCTTACATCGTTAGATGTTTTTTCCGCAAAAAGGGAGCTAAGCTCCCATAAACATTAGTTCTTACTATTTTATTTTCTTTATCATTGATTTTTGCAAAAGAA
>JAJBWD010000346.1:0-3334 GCA_032907345.1 Bacillota bacterium
CAAAGGTCTGCCTATGATAATTAAGCTTAGTATAGTATTTATTACTGTACAGACATTAAAAGGAAGAGTAGTTGTTCCGCTGATTATGTCATCAGCATTAAAAATACATCCTCTTACTGATATATTTTTAGTAGTAACAGCTGTTTCCTATGGAGGTCCTATGGCAGCCTTTGTTGTTGTTCCCCTTTATGCCATAGTAAAAGTTATTGCATTAAGCTTATATAAATACAGAATAATAAAAACAAGGCAGAATCCTTAAATAGTATCCTGCCTTTTTTCTTTGTTCACCTTATGTATGCCCTTTCAATCAATTGCTGCCTTATTTATAAAATCATCAATTAATTTCATAAAAATCATTACTAAATTACCTAATACTAATAATATCAATATAGTACCAACTCCAAATGTACCCCCAAGTAATACACCAGTAATCAGCATACTTCCATCCATTACCCAGCGTATTACATTATATTTAAGATTAAATCGTTTCATGAAAGCAAATATAACTGCATCATATGGACTTTTCCCACAATTTAATTTAACAGTTACAGCAATAGAAAGTGCAATTAAAAATATACCTAAAAGTAAATATTTAATAGCTATTATTTTAGAATTTGGTGATGAAATAAGTGAAATTCCAATGTTTATGGCATATGAGCATATGAATGGATGAATTATTGTTCCCAACCCAACCTGCTTTTTATCTAATAGCAATGCCATTAAAACCATAACATAAGCGATAATTGCATTCCAAATCCCCTGAGATATTGCAATTTGGCAATTTAGTCCCTGTACAAAAGAACTCAACGCATCAGATCCAAATTCCGATTTATAAAAATAGGCAACTCCCAGCCCCAATAAGAATGCACCGCAGCAAAAGGTAAATAATTTCATTGCATAAAATATTTTCTTATACACAATCTTCACACATTCTCTCCATTTCTGTCAGTCCTTTTTCCAGATAGCTTGTATCCCCATACTTTACTATTGAAAATAACCCATTATCATAATTTATTATACTGACAGAACAATTTGGAATAGGGTGTTTGTGTTTGTTTGATGATGGCAATATTTTTTTATTAGTTATATACTTTAAAACATTAATTAAAAAAGCACCATGAGTAACCACTAAAATATTATCTTTATTACTTGCGTTTTCAACTATTTCATTCAGCCCTTTTTCTATACGCAGCTTTATTAAATTTTCGTCATCTCCTCCAATATCAGCCCATCCTTTCCCTAATTGCCTTTCTCTTAAATCATTTATAATATCAGACTCCAGGGAACCTTCCATTGTTCCAAAATTTACTTCTTTCAATTTCTTGGAATAATGAATTTTAATTTTTCGCTTTCCAATTATATAATTTGCTGTATCAATAGCTCTTTCACTTGTTGAACAATAAACCTTATTAAAAGCGATGTCTGCTAATGATATTCCCAAGGCTTTTGCCTGAAGGATTCCTAATTCTGTTAAGGGAGAATCACACCACCCCTGAACCCTGCCTAATTTATTAAAAAGCGTTTCACCATGCCTTACAAAATATAATGTAATAGTTTTATTCATTTGTCTCTCCTTTTTACGATGGTATACAAAACATATCCATATTTACATAATTATTTATAAACATAAGCCAGCAAAGAATAGTAAATAACAAAGCTTTACTACTCTTTTCGCTGGCTTTTAATTAGATTATCTATTTTTAATCACCTTGGTGTATTTAAAATCTAATATCAGCATAATAAATTATTATACAATAAGATTCAAATAAGTATATTATTATTAGTCTAAGTCTTCTCCATTAGATTTTATACATTTCTTATACCAGTAGAATGAATCCTTTCTTCTTCTTTTTTTACTTCCTTTTCCCTCATCATCCTGATCAACATAAATAAAGCCGTAGCGTTTGCTCATCTCAGCTGTTGATGAACTAATAATGTCAATTGGTCCCCAGGCACAATATGCAAAAATATCAGCACCATCTTTTATTGCTTCTTTCATTTGTTTTATGTGCTCTCTGTAATAATCAACACGGTATGGGTCGTGAATGCTTCCATCTGCTTCTACAATATCTAAAGCCCCAAACCCATTCTCACCTATCATCAGCGGAATTTGATAGCGGTCCCAGTACTGGCTTAAACTATTATAAAATCCTAAAGCATCCATCCTCCATTCCCAAGGCGTAGGTTTCAAATAAGGATTTTGCACTGCATCTCTTGGATTCATACCGCAGCAGGATGAATCAACTGCTCTGGAAGCATAATAAGAAATAGCTAAAAAGTCCTGGGTATTTCTCCTTATCAGTTCTTCATCTCCTTCCTCCATTTTAATATTCCATCCATTTTCCTCAAAGAAACGTAGTGCGTAATCAGGATATTCACCTCTTAGCTGTACATCGGTATAAAAATATTGCATTCTGTTACGTTTCATTGTTAAAACAACATCCTCAGGTTTACAGGAATATGGATAATAGGTGCAGTCTGCTGCCATTGTACCAATCTGCATATCCGGATTAATTTTTTTGCCTTCTTCGTATACAATGGCATTTGCTACAAATTGATGATGAACAGCCTGAAACTTAGTTTCTTCCAGATCATCTGAATAATCATCTAAAAGCCCAATTGAACCCCAGGAACAATATTGCAGTAAGTTTATCTGATTAAATACAATCCAATATTTCACCTTGTCTTTATATCTTTTCAGAAGTGTAACTGCATACCTCACAAAGAAATCTACTAATTTTCTATTCGCAAACCCGCCATACTCGGTTACCAGGTTAAGCGGCATATCATAATGAGAAATAGTTATTATCGGCTCCATACCATTTCTTATAATTTCATCTATTAAATTATCATAAAATTCTAGTCCTTTTTCATTAGGTTCCGCTTCATCACCATTAGGGAATATCCTGCTCCAGGATATTGATGTCCTGAAACATTTAAACCCCATCTCTGCAAGCATTGCCAGGTCTTCTTTATATGTATGATAAAAATCAATTCCATATCTTTTAGGAAAATAGTGTTCTTTATCATTGACGTAACTTAAAATTTCTTCTAAAGTCCCGCCGCCTTCTTTTGATACATTTGCTCTATCCATATTTTTTTGCCACATGTGAACATCAGAAGTAGATAGTCCTCTGCCATCAGCATCATAAGCACCTTCGATCTGGCAGGCCGCTACCGCACCTCCCCATAAAAATTCTTTTTGAAATCCTGTTTTTATTTTTCTCATAATTATCTCCATTTTAAAACAAGCTTATTTATACTACGGCAAATAAGCTTGTTTTTATATTTTTTATTCTAAGTTTTCACCCTTTGATTTAATTACATTTTTGTA
>JAJBWD010000347.1:0-9486 GCA_032907345.1 Bacillota bacterium
AGCTTTGTATCCTTATTTTTAACTTCTTCTTCTTTAAGCTTGAACTCGTTTACCTTATTCTTTAAAAGTTCAGCCTGGTTTGATAATTCCTCTGAGGCTGCAGCACTTTCTTCTGATGTAGCTGTATTTGTCTGTGTTACCTTTGATACTTCCTCTATTGCCTGGTTTATCTGTGCAATTCCTGTGGCCTGTTCATTTGAGGAAGAGGCGATTCCGGCTACTAAGTTTGTAACTTCCCCTACCTGCTCTGCTATGGTTAATAATGATTTTGAAGTTTCATCAGCCAGTTTCTTTCCCTTTAGAGATTTGTTTATGGATTCATCAATAAGGAGCGCTGTTTCTTTAGCTGCCTGAGCACTTCTTCCGGCTAAATTTCTAACCTCTTCTGCAACTACTGCAAAACCCTTTCCTGCCTCCCCTGCTCTTGCAGCCTCAACTGCTGCATTTAATGCCAGCATATTTGTCTGGAAGGCTATATCATCTATTACCTTTATTATCTTACCAATGTTATCTGAAGAGCTGCTTATTTCATCCATAGCCTCCAGCATACCGGCCATTTTCTTCTTTCCATCCTCTGCATTACCCTTAGCAATTAAAGACATATTATTTGCTTTGTTTGCACTGGCTGCATTTTCATTTGTCTGTGCAGCTATCTCTGTTATGGCTGCTGTTATTTCCTCTACTGAGCTGGCCTGCATAGACGCTACCTGGGATAAGGCCACTGCTGAATCAGATACCTGCTTGGAGCCTGCTGCTACCTGCTCTGATACAGTATATATATTTCTAAATGCATCATTTAGAGATTTTATTATACTATTAATTGAATCGGATATATCTCCAAAATCACCTGCATATCTTTTATCTATTGAAACATTTAGATTACCGGCCGATATCTCTTTAATAACCTGGCTTACCTCGGTTATTATACCTCTTAAGCCTGTAATCATCCTGCTCATTTCATCTTTTATTACCCCATAATCTCCATTATAATCGCCTTCCAGCTCAGCATTTAAGTTTCCCGCCGCCAATTCTCCAAGTACAATTGTGGTATCCTCTATAGGCTTTATCAGCTTATCCAAAGTCTCGTTTATTCCATTTACAATTTTCAGATAACCGCCCTGCAGTCTTGAAGTATCAGCTCTATAAGAAAGATTTCCTGAAGTTGCCTCAGTTGTCAGCTTATTAGTCTGGTTAAACAGCTCAACAAATGAATTTCTTACAACAGCCAGGTTATTGATTATTATTTTAAAGTCTCCCATATATGAGTCCGAAACCTCTCCCGGGTCTTCCCCCTGCCCAAGTAATGATAAATATTCTGATGAATATTTAATAGGAGATGCAAATGCTGCAGTTAAATTATTTATTCCTGAAAGTAATTTTCCCCAGTCACCGCCATAGTTTTCTTCATTTGCTTTTGCTTCAAGGCTCCCCTCTTCTACTGAATGAGTCAGCTCCGTAACTTCACTTATTAATCCATTAATAGTGTCAATGCATACATTTATACTGTTTTTTACATCTGCATAATCACCATAATAATTATCTGT
Organism: Bacillota bacterium; assembly: GCA_032907345.1. Classification (GTDB taxonomy): domain Bacteria; phylum Bacillota; class Clostridia; order Clostridiales; family Clostridiaceae; genus JAJBWD01. The sequence goes on from JAJBWD010000347.1 coordinate 1,545, forward strand.
TATTTTATCCGGAATACTGCCGCTGCTTATGTTATTCATATATTTTGTCATTACTTTTATTTTCTCAACAAATCCGTCAACTATCTGGTTTATGCCTGTAATTAATTCTGCCCATCCCTCTTTATATGAAGCAGCATCCCCTCTTGAGCTTAAATCTCCATATATTACTGCATCTACAAGTACCTTTGTCTCACCATTTATCTTATCTAATGTTTCTGTAAGATTATTTACACCATATCCTAATATATCTTTATCAGATTTAGGCTCATACTTTTGGTTAAAGTCACCCTGAGATATTTTATCAACTATATTAGCTTGTTCTTTAATATTTAAAGCCATTTCCGTAAAAGCCTCAGTAAGCTCTCCTATCTCGTCTTTGTCCTTAACCTGTTCCAGCTCTAAATCTACATCTCCTAAAGCTAATTTCTTAGCATTTTCAGTAAGTTTACCAAGCCTTTTCCCTAAACTCTTCGAGAATAAATATCCTATTACCAAGGAAATAATTATAAGTATCAGAAGTCCTGCAATTACAATTATCTGTATCAGCTTATTAACAGCCTGCTGAGCTTTATTGCTGTTTTCCGCATCAGATACATTTTCTTTAATTAACATGGAAAGACTGGCTTCTGCTATTGCTCTCTGGCTGTCTAATTGTGAATTGAGGGCCAGAGCATCATTTTTCTTATTATTTTTTAATAAGTTTAATACCTTTGTCCTTGTCTCACCATATTTAACTAAATTTTTTTTAAATGAATCAAATATTGATTTTTCTTTAGGTGTTTTAAATTTTTTATCATAAGAAGCAATAAGTTTGTCATTTTGTTCCATGGCTTCATTTATATTATTAATATGTACTAAAATACTTACAGCATCATTTTCTAAAAATGAAGCTAAATAATCTCCTCTGGATTCTTTTAAGTTTCCCTCTATCTGGTTAATAAGTTCAATATTAAGCAGGTTATTGTTATACAGGTTATCGTAATTAGTACTTAGCTTATTAAGCCCTGCAAGAGCTATCCCTCCGATTATAAAAATTAAAACGCATATTGCCGTTATGCCTATATTTATTTTACTTCCTATTTTCCTGTTTCTAAGTACATTCATAATATATCCTCCTACTTAAGCTAAATTGCTTAAAGCATCTATTTCGTCATCACTTATTATTTTATTGCAATCAAGTATTATCTTTACCCCCGCTGTAGTATTTCCTATGGAACTTATGTATCTGTTATTTGAATTGCTTCCAAGTTCCGGAACTTCAGCAAATTCATCCTCTGAAATATTCATAACCTCAGAAACCCTGTCAACTATAAGTCCCACATATATTTCATCTATCTGGACTATAATAATGCAGGTCCTGTCATCGTAATCTATTTCCTCTTTTTTAAACCTGAGTCTTATGTCCATTACCGGAATTATTTTTCCCCGCAGGTTTATCATACCCTTAATATATTCAGGAAGCTGAGGTACGGTGGTTATTGGCTGCATGCCAACTATCTCCAATACATTTTTAATCTCTATGCCATAATCTTCCTTGTCTATGGTAAAAATCAAAAACTTTCCCTTTAATGTGTCCTCTTCCTGAACTGTATCCATTTCATCAATACTCATAAAATTGCTCCTTTCTACTGAACTAAACCAGCAGCATCAATAATCAGGCTGATGCTGCCATCACCTAAGAGAGTGCATCCTGATATACCTTTTAACTTTTTAAAGTATTTAGGCAGAGGCTTCATGACAATCTGCTGCTGTCCGATTATAGAATCTGCAAAAAGGCATATCTTATTTCCTTCGTAATTTATCATCACTATTATTCCATCATCAATATCAGTTACAGAAGTTTCCGTTTCAAACTGTTCATATAACTTAATGATCTTTATGCATTCACCCATTGACATTACCATTAAATTACCTTCTAAATCCTTTATAATATCCTTCTTCTTAGGCTTAAAGGACATAGCAACCGATTTTACCGGAATTGCATATACTGAGGCTCCTACTCTTATTAACAGTCCATCTATTATAGCCAGGGTAAGAGGTACTTTTATGGTTATTTTCGTTCCCTGATCTTTTTTGCTGTCTATATAGACTTTTCCTCTCATTTCCTCAATACTTTTAATAACTACGTCCATTCCAACCCCTCTGCCGGAATACTCAGTAACCTTTTCATTAGTGGAAAATCCAGGTTTAAAAATCAAGGAGTATATATCTTTATCTGTTAATTCATCAATTGATTTTTGGATAAGTCCCTGCTTAATTGCCTTATCATATATTTTCTCTTTATTTAATCCGGCCCCGTCATCTGTAAGAACAATGTAAACATCCCCTCCTTCGCTTTTAGCTTCCAGCTTAAGATGTCCTTTTTCGCTTTTTCCCTTTTTTATTCTTTCTTTATTTTCCTCAATGCCATGATCCATTGAATTTCTTGTCATGTGCATCAGAGCATCGGAAAGCGGATCTATCAGGTTCTTATCAATTTCGGTATCCTCACCTAAAAGCTCCAGCTCTGCATCCTTTTTCAGGTTTTTGCTCATATCCCTGACTATTCTGTTCATCTTTTTAAACACCGGGCTTATTGGTACAAGCCTCATTGTCATAACTACATCCTGTATATCATTTATTATTTTTTTCAGAAGCCTGGCTGATTTATCAAAATTCTCAGACTTAACATTTGCAACAGCAGGATTTTTAGTTACCATGGATTCTGCTATTACCAGCTCTCCAACAAGATCCATAAGCTTGTCTACATTCTCAGTGTTAACATTTAAGCCGCTTTTTACGGAGGGCTTATTTTTTTCACCTGGTTTATCTTTTTTAACTTCATTTTTTGCTTCAATATATTCTTTTATATCGACAGCTTCTATGAATGAAGTTTTTTCAATGATATCAACAATTTCTTCCTGTTTTTTATCAGTTTTAAAAATTATTTTAAAGCCATTTTTTTGTATTTCTTCAGAACTTGAATCATTTTCAGCTATATCTTTTGGATAATACTCAGTATCCTTTATAAAAGGTTCCATATTTCTAAGCAGTGTAAAGGCCCTTATATTTTCCATTAAGCAGTCTTTTTCAAAACGGACAACTGCTTCATATTTTATTTCTTTTATCACACTATCTTTGTCTTTGCTGCTTAATGATTTAATAAGCTGTTCTATTTTATTTAAAAGCTCCCTGCCATCTTCTGAAGTTTCTTCTCCAATTTCTATCTTCAGGACTTCTCCTTTGATAAAATCCATACTGGAAAGGGATATATCAGTGATTTCCGAAAAATTTATATTCAAGCTGCTGTTTTTCCTGAGAAAATCAAACATATCCTCCATCTTATGCGCAACAGAGGCTATGTTGTCGAATTTCATCATGGCGGAGTTGCCTTTTATGGTATGCATTATCCTGAATATCTCATCTATTCTGTCTTTTAGATTTCCATCTTTTTCAGAAGATAAAATAATGTCTTCCAGCTCTTCCAGAAGTGTTTTACTCTCTTCAATGTACATTTGGAGAATAGGATCTCCGGTTTTCCCGCTCATTTGCCCACCTTCTTTTATAATAAATTGTATATATTTGATTATCTGTTTAGATTTTCCTGTATTTTATTACGTTATAAATGGCGGAACTTACTTTGGAAAACGTTCCGCCATCTGTTTTACTTCAGCAGTTCAAGAGCTAAACCCGTCTCAATTTCTCCGCTGTCTATAAGCTGCTTTATCTTTTCAATAGTATCCGGAGCAAGTTCTATTTCTTTATTTTTAATTTCCTCTTCCTTCAGTTTGAATATGCTTACATTATCTTTAAGAAGCTGAGAAAGCTTTGATAATTCCTCTGATGCTGCTGCACTTTCCTCTGAAGTAGCTGTATTTGTCTGAGTAACCTTTGATACTTCCTCAATTGCCTGATCCACCTGTGCTATACCTGAAGCTTGTTCATTAGAGGAAGCTGCTATACCGGCTACAAGACTTGAAGCTGCATCTACCTGTTTTACTATCTTAAATAATGCAGCTGAAGATTTTTCTGCCAGTTTCTTGCCGTTTTCTGATTTTTCCATTGACTCCTTAATGAGACTTGCTGTTTCCTTTGCCGCCTGAGCACTTCTTGCTGCCAAATTTCTAACCTCTTCAGCAACTACTGCAAAACCCTTTCCTGCCGAACCTGCTCTGGCAGCCTCAATTGCTGCGTTTAATGCCAGCATATTTGTCTGGAAGGCAATATCATCAATTACCTTAATTATCTTGCTTATGTTATCTGAAGATCTGCTTATCTCATCCATTGCTGCAAGCATTTCATTCATTTCGGTCTTTCCTTCTTCAGCATTTGCTTTAACAGCATGGGTTGCTCTGTTTGCTTTATTTGCATTAACCGCATTTTCTTTTGTCTGAGCCGCCATTTCTGTTATCGCTGCGGTTATCTCCTCTATGGAGCTGGCCTGAAGTGAAGCACCCTGGGATAAGGCCACTGCTGAATCAGATACCTGTTTTGAGCCTGCTGCTACCTGCTCTGATGCTGTTTCAATTTTTCTTAATGTACCATTTAAAGATTCTATTATTAAATTAAGTGAATCGGATATTGCTCCAAAGTCTCCCTGATAGGTTTTATCTATTGAAATCTTAAGGTTTCCACTGGCTATCTCATCTAATTTAACCTCTGCATCCTCTATTATTTCCCGAAGTGATGCAGCTGTGTTATTAACTGAATCCTTAATTACAGCAAAGTCCCCGTTATACTCACCCTTAACCTGTGCTTTCAGATTTCCCTTTCCTATTTCTCCAAGGACTTCTGATGCTTCTTCAATAGGTCTTATTACCTGGTCCAGTGTTTCATTTATTCCCTCAACTATTTTTATAAATGCTCCCTGTAAGCTGCTGGAATCAGCTCTGTAAGATAAATTTCCAATCTTAGCTTCTTCGGTTAGTTTAATAGTCTGGGTGTATAATTCATCAAAGGAATTTCTCACCAATCCTAAGTTATTTGTAATTAATCTGAAGTCTCCTTTGAAAGAATCTTCAGCATATCCGGGGTCTGTCCCCTGTCCCAGTAATGATAAGTATTCTGATGCATATTTAATTGGAGATGTAAATGCTTTTATTAATTTATTTATGCCTGCTAATAATTTTCCCCAGTCTCCGCTGTAATCATCATCATTTCCTTTTGCTTCAAGATTGCCGTTTTCTGCAGCTTCTATAAGCATGTTAGTTTCTCCAATAAGACCATTCATAACATCAATACAATTATTCAGATTATTTTTTATATTATTAAAATCACCATAATAAGTTTCAGTTATTTTTTCCGGAATATCACCGCTGCTTATCTTATCTATATATAATGCAGTCATGTTAAGAGGTTTAGTAAATGTTTCTATCAGCTTGTTTATTTCATCTGTGAGTATGCTCCATCCGCCTTTGTATTTATCTATATCCAGCCTTGATTCCAAATCTCCATTCTTAACATTTTCAACCACACCGTTAATTTCCTCAATAATAGATTTAATAGTTGTAACCATGGATGTCAGTTCTATTCCTAAAACATCCTTTTCCGATTTAACTTCTATATTTACATTAAAATCTCCATTTGCTATGCTCTTAGCAACTCCTGTATGCTGCTTGATATTTTCAATCATCATACCGAAAGCCGTGAACAGCTGCCCTATTTCATCTTTTCTTTCAGTTTTAACCAGATCTATATTTATATCTCCCTGGGACATGGAATCAGCAGATTTTTTCAGCTTAGACAGACTTTTATTAATCAGAGTTATTAAATAAAGTCCAATAAGAATTGATGATATTATTACCAGAATAAATATAAAAATTATTGCTGAATAGGATGATTTATATATTGAATTGTTTAAGTTATTTTCAGTATTAGCTTCATCTTTATATATATTAATTAGAACGTCCAGATTCTGTACAGCTATCTTTCTGTTCATGTCAATATTCCCTATCATTTTACTTAGTTCAGTGAAATTCTTTTGATCAATCAGATTTCCAATTCCCTCAAGGGACTTATTATAAGAATCAAAACTTCCTTTAAAATTTTGAAAAGCTACCTTAGCATTTTCTGACTTATTAATTTTACTGTAATCAGACAAAAGAGTCTTGTCCTCCTCAGCCTTACCATTAATATATTGTAAATGATCTGAGGCATAATCCTTATCTGCAATTACACTAACATATTCAGCCCTTTCATATTCAATATTTGACTGAAGTTTTGATAAAAGCTGTATAGGTGTCAGCTTATTAGTATATATATTCTGACTGTTATTCTGGATTTTCTTCATATCAGATATAGATGTTATTGTAACTATAAGGGATAAAGCTATTATGATTACAAATCCCGCCCCCAGTTTGTATTTTATTTTCAGGTTTTTAGATGACTTATTTACATGTTCTAAAAATTGTTTAAATGATCTTGATGTTAATGATTTCCATGACTTCCATGACTTCATTGATTTCAATGAGTCCCATATTTTAAATGACTTCATTGATATTCCCCCCTTAAATAAAAAATTTAAATTTGTTAAATAAAATGCTTATTTTCTCATATCAACTGGCTTCAACTATTGACAGCTTTGTTTCTGCCAATAAATCTATTTCATAGCTGAACTTATTCTTATATGCGTCCTCTTTCTCTGCTCTGATAACCGGCCTGTCCGGAAAATTTCTATTTTGCCTTAATATATTGCCCGTTATGCCATTTGATAGTTTAACCTGACATCCAATAGGGTATATAGAAAAAGTCTCTCTGAATTTAGTAATGATTACAGGATCGAAGAAAGTTCCTGCCCCCCCTAAAATATATTCATATGCTTCATTAGGGCTAAACCGGCTTCTATAGCTTCTATTTGCAGCTATTGCAGTATATACATCGCATACACTTATTATTTTTGCTATATAGTTTATGTCCTTTCCTTTTAGCCCTGACGGGTATCCCTTACCATCATACCTTTCATGGTGGTGCAGTACTCCATAGAGTATTCCGGGATCTTTTAGTCCGGATTCTATAAGTGCATCGAATCCCAGTTTTGGATGCTGTTTTACTATATTGTATTCCTCCGGCGTAAGCTTCCCTTTTTTATTTATTATGCTGTTTGATATTTTTGTTTTCCCTATATCATGAAGAATAGCTGAAAGTCCTATGGTTCTCATTACCTTTGGTCCTAAATTGATGGCTTTGCCCAAAAAAATTGACATAATGGCAGTATCTAAGCAGTGAACATATGTATAATCATCATAACAATTAATTTCATATAGATTTGTATTTATAATGTCAGATTCCAAAATGTCACCTACCATGTTATCTACTACATCCATAAGGTCTCCCAGGACCTTTGTATTCTTATCTAAAAGCTCGTCAAAAATATTTGGAAGCTTAGATAAAGTATCCTGCTTTAGTTTTTCAATTTTTTCTTCAGCTCGAATTGACGTTTCAGTATCATGGTTTTCTTCCTTTTTATCATCCTTTTTATCATCTTTTTCAATACTTTCAGGATTGTCATCTTTTATAAATACAAAAAATACTCCCTTTTCTATAAGTCTTTTTTTCATGTGAGCCTGGAGTCTTTGCCCCTTTGGCAGGATTAGGGCTCCAAATTGATTATATATACTCTTGCTGATTATCTCATTTCCTCTTATGTTTTTAACTAGTTCAAGTTTCATTTAGCACCTCTGAATTTTGACAAAATAAAGTCCTAATTTACTTATCGTATTATTTCTACAAAACTTTACATGTTTTGCAGAAATAAATTTCTGTTAGATTTCTCGCCCCTGGGGCGGCACCGATCACCCCAGGGGCGGGAAAATCTGGGAACTAACTTTTGAATATAAAAAATGAGCATCAGCGGCTTTTACAATAACCACTAATGCTCAATTAATTTTTTGTTTCATTATTTTACTAATTTAAGCTCTGCGATATTTTCCATATTTCTTGCAGATACCACTTCTAAGGCTGCTAA
>JAJBWD010000348.1:0-10321 GCA_032907345.1 Bacillota bacterium
AAATGAAGCAATGCTTGGTAAGGTTATAGTCTATATTGATCCTCAGACAAAGAAGGTGGCAGGACTTGTACCTAGAATGTAGTGAAATGATACTTAATATTCTGGTGATTAAATCTTAGATTTTATCAGATGAGATAGGAGGAAAAGTTTATGAATAAAGGCCGTACTTCCAGAACACTTCTTTTAGTTTTCTTAATTATTTGTTTCTCCATTTTATGTTACAAAATAAGGTTTCCTTACAGGATATCCGAGAAAAACATAAAGTCTGTTTATTGTGAATATTGGGATAATACAGGCACCCATAAGATTCCTGTAAATGATTCAGATAAAAAAGTTATATTGCCTGAAATAAGCAAAATGAAGAATAGCGGCTCACAGGGTCAAATTGGCACACTAAACTATAATTTTGTTATAGAACAGACTAACGGCAGTAAATTTGTATTCTATGAGTGTTCGGCGGGTACCATAACATTACAATCGGATAAGGGAGGATTCTATAGGAATATAGCAGCACCTAAATCAGCAGAATTTATTCATAAATTTATTTCAGATAATAAAATCAATCCTTACTAAGTTTCAATTTCTATTAAAATCAAGCCATGCCTATTTTTTTTAGGCATGGCTTTAGTTTGATTTATTCCCTTATATTTTTTATGCATCTTACTGTAATTGCAGTCAGAACCACAAGTCCGCCTATTAAGCTCCAAAATCCGGGTTTTTCGCCAATGAAAATAAATACCCATACCGGATTTAAAATTGGTTCCAATATGGGAATTAAAATTCCTTCCAAAGCTGAAACGTTCTTTATTGCCTCCGAATAGAATATGTAGGATATCCCCAGCTGAAATACTCCAAGAAGGATGAGTCCTAATATACTGCTTGCTGATGGTACCTTTCCAATCAGAAATGGTATTCCGATAATTCCTGTTAATATATTTCCGTAAATAACAAGATTAATAGGTTTTCCATCCTTCAGCTTTCTTAAAAATACAGCAGTAAGCGCAAAGCCCACACCGCTGAGTATTGCCAGTAAATTGCCTAGAGCACTTCCTCCTGCAAGTTTATCAAAGAAAAACAGGCTCATTCCCAAAACAACAATAATTATTGTAAACCAGTCATAAGCCGTAATTTTTTCATTTAGGAAATAAGCACTTAAGAGTGCCACATAAACAGGAGCAGTATACTGAAGAAGTATGGCATTAGCAGCAGTGGTCATCTTTGTAGCAGATACATAGAGTATAACTGTGGAAGTATAAGATAAAGCTCCAAAGGCTTCATACTTTTTTATCTTAAAATCAGGTACTCCCATCACAATCATTATAATTATAGCTGCAATAATACTCCTTCCCGCTGCTATCGCAATTCCGTTCAAGTCTACCAGCTTAATCAAAAGCCCTCCCATACTCCACAGGAGTGCAGTTATTACAAGATAAATAATAGCTCTTAATCTTTTGTTTTTTGTCATTTAATCAATATTTCCTCTTCTTTTTTATTTTTACTTTTAATTATAATAACCAACAGAACAATAATCAACAAAATAACTGCTGAACTTAAAATTATTCTATCTGTATTCGGCACCTTCATTGTCAGGTTTATATTATTATTTTTGCCAGGTACCAGCTTCCATGTATATGTTTTTTTATCTTTAGAAACAGATGCTGCGTTGCTGTCTATTGCCTTCATTGGCATAGTAATAATAAAATCAAAGCTCATGCTTTTTATGAACATATCCTGAAACTTTTTCTCATCCTCAGTAATATTGGTGTCTGATGCTATGGAAGACATGTCTAAATTCATATTTATGGTATATTTATTAAAAAAGAAACCCTTATCCACCTTTAATGAATCATTTCCGCTAAAAACTGCTTTATCAGATAGTTTAAGTTCCTTAATGCTTTTATCCAGATCACTGTAGTGATTTTTCCCAACTATTCCTGAATAGGTATCATCAGTATAATCGCTTACCTTATACCCTTCCTTTTTTAAAGAAGTCTTTAGTTCTGCAAATGGATCTGCTTTTCCCATCATAGAATACAAAGACTTTTCCATTCCCAAACTTATCTCTACATCTGCTGTTTTATCTTTATTTATAGTTAAATGAACTTTCCCCTTTAACACAGCCTGTAAGGCTGACAGCTAATAATACGGTTAATAAAATTCCAATCAGCTTTTTCATAATATTCCCCCAAAAATAATATAATATTAATTTTACACCCTGCACATAATAATAGCATTATAAATTATATTTATAATATACAGCCAAAATAATACTTAATACATAAAATTATGCCAATCAAATTATTTGTGATATAATTTGATTAGTATATTTTAGAGGAGTGATAAAATGGGTTTCAGATGGGATTTAAGTAATCTTTATGCTTCCTTTGAATCGGAAGACTTTACAAAAGATTTTAATTCTTTAGATAAGGATATAGATACCCTTAATAATTTTGCCCAAAATAATTTCAGAGAAGAAAGTGCGGTTAATATTTCAGGTTTTATAAATCTCTTAAATTCTTTTTACAGCAAGTTTACCAGACTCTATAATTTTGCTGAATTAACCTTAAGTGTAGATGTAAATGATAAAACAGCACAAAGATATGATGAACTTCTGTTTAAAAAGCTGCCTAAAATTAAAAAGGCAGAGGTAATGTTCAAAAAATATCTGGGATTTATAAATGATATAGATGCACTGATTGAAAATAATGAAGGTCTTAAAGAATTCGAGTTTTTCATAAAGGACTGTATAAAGGAAAGCAGCCATATTTTATCAGACGATGAAGAGGTTATAATTGCTAAGCTTCAAACCACCGGATCAAATGCTTTTTCCACCCTTCAGAATCAGGTTACATCAAATCATCTGGTAGACATTAATTTAGATGGAGAAGATAAAAAGCTTCCTCTTCCATATGTAAGAAACCTGGCTTATTCTGATAAGGCTGAAGTAAGGAAAAAAGCCTATGAAGCAGAGCTTAATTCATATAAAAATGTAGAGCTGGCGTCAGCTGCCTGCCTTAACGGTATAAAAGGAGAGGTAATAACCCTTTGCCGTGAAAGAGGCTATGAGTCTCCTCTTCAGATGACACTGGAAAGGTCCAGAATGGAAAGAGAAACGCTGGATGTCATGCTTCAGGCTATGACTGAAAGCCTGCCCTATTTTAGAAAATATCTGAGAAAAAAAGGAGAACTTTTGGGTCACAAGGATGGGCTTCCATTTTATGATCTTTTCGCACCGGTTAAGCTAAATGATAAAGAGGAAAGAACATTCACCATAGAAGAAGCAAGAGCTTATATAAATAAAAACTTTGGTACATTTTCGCCAAAACTTTCAGCCTTTGCAAATAAAGCATTTGAGAATAAATGGATTGACGGAGAAATAAGAGAAGGAAAACAGGGCGGAGCATTCTGTGCCAGCATTCATGCTTTGGGAGAATCCAGGATAATGGCTAATTTTAACGGTACATTAAATGACGTTTTAACCCTGTCCCATGAACTGGGACACGGATATCACGGAGAATGCCTTAAAGGTGAAAGCTATTTAAATTCAGATTATCCTATGCCAATAGCGGAAACTGCCTCCATATTCTGCGAAACTATAGTTAAAAATGCAGCTATAAAGGAAGGAAACCGGGAGGAAGCATTTTCAATATTAGAAGGCAGTATATCAGATGCCTGCCAGGTAATAGTTGATATAATGAGCAGATATTATTTTGAAACAGCACTGTTTAAAATAAGAGAAGACCACGCACTATCTGTTGATGAACTTAAGGATGAAATGGTAAAAGCACAGCTTGCAACTTACGGTGATGGTCTGGATAAGAACTTCCTGCATCCGTACATGTGGATATGTAAGCCTCATTATTATTATTCTGAAGCAAATTTCTATAACTTCCCTTATGCCTTCGGACAGCTGTTTGCAAAGGGACTATATGCCATATACCTGGAAAAAGGACAGGAATTTGTAGAAGAATACGATAAACTTTTAGCAGTTACAGGCAAAAATTCAGTTGCAGATGCAGCAAAGATAATGGATGTTGATGTTAACTCCATTGAATTCTGGAGAGGCTCTTTAAAGCTTATTGAAAATGAAATAGATGAATTTGTGAATATGTAAATGCAAAGGTGCTGCCTTGGTTTAAATCCACTTTAGGCAGCGCCTTTTATTATACTATGCGTTTTATAATTTTAACACTTACAGTTATTTTAAAACATAAATAGCTTTTCAATAATCAACTTTATCAGAACCAATACATTTTATAGTCCCTCTATCTTTAAGTTTTTTAAGTTATACTTTCCTCCACTATTTTTTATTTGATTTAATATTCTTAAGTACTTCTATTAATTTTGTCGGATTAATTACTTTTTCTAATGTATATACAGTATTATTGTCAGTAACATACAATTTAGAACCAGTTTCTAAAGCTTTATTATAAAAAATTTCGGGTGTAATATTAGGCATTACTTGGCAGCATAGCGCATAAACTCCAGCTATGTAAGGAGAACAAAAACTCCATCCACCACGCGGAAGATAACTATAATTATCATTACTGGTAGGGCTGGCAACAGTTCTTGAATCCATCGGAACATATAGAATCTGATTTATTTTTCTTTTTATTTTAAAGTTTTCTAGAACTCTTTTTTCAAAAAAAGCCTTAATGTTATTTTCCTTTAAATAATATTCATGGTACTGCAAACTTGCAGTATAGGAATCCAAAACATCAGGATCTCCCATAGGAATTTTGCCTAATCCATCAAAAAAATATCCTGAATAATCCACCAATGAAGATGAAATAACAAATATACCTTCCTTTTGCGCAGCTTTAACTGCAGTATTCATTTTATCATATGCTTTTTCACCTTTTATCCACCCATCTGATATAGAAATTACTCTGATCTTTTCTTTTAAATTTTTATTAATAGCTATGATTTGATTTATTGCTTCAGCTTCATATGTATGATCTTTCTTTACCTCATTTCCAGTGTTGCTTATAGTATCTACTGCAATAAAATATAAATTTGCTCCAGGTGCAACTCCCACGCTTTTTCCCACTGTAATTGATGAAACCGCAGTACCATGCTCTGATGCAGTATGCTTTTCATCCCCACTAATTGGTAATATTTCTTTATAATATTTTAATTGTCCTTTAATTTCATTATGTGTAGTTAATAATGGTTCATCTATTATAGCTATACCTATCCCTTTCCCGTTAATTCCCATGTCATGAAGACCATTTATACCTAATCCGGGATTATTATTCATTTTTATAATTTTACCTGGAATAAAATTATCAGGGAGAGTTTCAGGCCATTTTGTTTTTAAGTCAAATTCTGCTTTAGTTAATAATGAATATTGCTGCTTCAAATTCAAATCGCTTAAATCTACGTTCTTAAAATCAACAAGTTTTTCACTATTTAACGACTTGAGATCTTTTTTGCTGATTTTTAAATAATCTTTTTTTAGAAAAGAAGTGTTATATTGTGAAATAGCTTCATTACTATTTTGATTTTGATTCATTTGTTTTTTTGTAAACTCTTTAGTAATCTTTTTAGACTGCTTCTGGTTAGAAATACTGCAGCCAGTAAAAAGCAAAGTTATAATAAACAGGATACTAAATTTAACTGATTTTTTCAAATATCAACGCCCTCTATCTTATTTGTATATAATTTTGATTTATTGTTTAATTTCCTCTTTTTGTATAGATATTTACATATTATTTCGGTATTAGATATATTATTCATTGAATTTCTCATTTCAAAACTAAATTCATAACAATTAACAATTGTGTCTTTACTAAAGCATATCTAAAATTGCCATAAAATTCAATTATTTAATGATATTTCTTCATGAATCAAAATTTTTTATCTTTGTATTTGAATGACAGGCATATGATTTGTAATTGAAATTTAATATATTAATCTAGAGAATGATTGAATTTAACAAAAATGCTTCCCGTATTATACAGGAAGCATTTTTAAATTTTATTTATTTTATTGTTACGTATAAATTTCTTTTTCTTGGTCCATCAAACTCACAGAAGTAAATGTTCTGCCATTTGCCCAGCTTTAAATCACCGTTTTCAATAATAAGTGAAAGGTTCTGGCCTATTAAAGAGGACTTTATATGAGCATAGGCGTTGCCTCCCTTATGACCGTAATTCCCCTGCTTTGGAATCAGCCTTTCCAAAGAGTTCAGCATATCCTGACGAAGATTCATGTCTGTGTTTTCATTTACAGTGATAGCTGCCGTAGTATGGGGAACATAAAGGACCATAATTCCGTTTTTAACCTGACTGTCTTTTGCAGCCTTTCTTATCTGATCTGTAATATCGATAAGTTCTTCCGGTCTTGTGGAATTTATAACTATATCCATAATATACCTCCTATACCTTTTGTATATATTATATCATATAATAGGAATATTATGAATATTCATTCTTTTTAGTTAAGGCAGCAATGCATTTTCTTATTTAAAATATGAAACTCCAGCCTGGAATATTTTCTGATCCTTTTCTCCATATATATTTGATGATACATATTCTCCTATTCTTTCTGAGTGGCCCATCTTTCCAAGTATCCTTCCGTCAAGAGAGGTTATTCCTTCTATGGCATAGCAGGAACCATTTGGATTATATTCTATATCTAAAGATGGCTTATTTTCATCATCTACGTATACAGTAGCTGCCTGACCATTAGCAAACAGCTTCTCAGCTTCCTCCTTTGATACAATGAATCTTCCTTCTCCATGGGATACAGGAATTCTATGAACATCTCCCGGATTTACATTAGAAAGCCAGGGTGACAGGTTGGAAACTACCTTTGTACTTACAATTTTAGATACGTGCCTTCCTATATTATTGAAGGTAAGTGTTGGGTAGCTCCCCTCCATTTCTCTTATATCACCGTAAGGAACTAATCCTAATTTAACTAAGGCCTGGAATCCGTTGCATATTCCTAGCATGAGTCCGTCTCTCTTATATAAAAGCTCCATTACAGCCTCTTTTATATATTCATTTCTGAATACTGCTGCTATGAATTTTCCGCTGCCTTCCGGTTCATCTCCTGCGCTGAAGCCGCCCGGTATCATTATAATCTGAGATTTATTTATCTTGTTTACCATATCTTCTATTGAAGACTTGATATCCTGCCCAGACCCGTTTCTAAATACGAATACATCAGCCTCTCCACCGGCTTTATCGAAGGCTTTTTTAGAATCATACTCACAGTTGGTTCCCGGGAATACAGGTATAAATATTTTTGGCTTAGCTGCCTTTATCTTAGGAGATACTTTAACTCCGCCTGTATATAGCTTATCTATTACTTCGCCCTTTACTTCCTTAGTCTTAGTCCTAAATATCTTTTCTAATGGTTTTTCATACTCTTCATATAAGTCATCCAGGCAAAGTGACATATCTTTATATGATATATAAGGTTTTTCTATAGTTTCACCTAATATAACATAATTTAATCCGGAAAGCTCTTTTTCCATTTCTGCATCTTTAAGTTCAAGAATAACACTGCCGTATTCCTTTTTAAATAAATCATCTTCAGACAGGCTGCCGGAAAGCTTAACTCCTATTTTGTTTCCAAAAGCCATCTTAGATACTGCCTCTGCTATTCCGCCGTCTCTTAAGGATCTGGAAGACAATATATATCCTTTTTCATTTAAGTCTAATATTTTATCAAAGTTTTTAGTCATCTCATCAAAATCAGGCAGATCATTTGACAGTCTATTAGCTTTCAGCATAACAAGTTTGCTTCCAGATTTTTTAAGTGAAGAAGATATTATTTTATCTGCCTTCTGATAGGTAGCTGCAATGGAAACCAAAGTTGGAGGAACATTTATATCCTTAAAGGTTCCACTCATTGAGTCCTTTCCTCCAATGGCAGGAATATTTAATTTCTTCTGTGTATATAGTGCTGCCAGTAGTGCAGACAGTGGTTTACCCCAGTTCTCTTTTTCTTTTCCCAGCCTCATGAAGAATTCCTGGAAGGAAAATCTTACTTTTCTATAATCTCCTCCTAAGGCTGCTACCTTTGCCAGAGATTCTACAATTGAGTAAACAGCTCCATGAAATGGGCTCCAGCTACAGATATATGGATTATAGCCATAAGTCATAATAGAAGCTGTTTCGCAGTTTCCATGAAGCACTGGAAGAACAGCTGCCATTCCCTCTTCAGGAGTTCTTTGATACTTTCCTCCAAAGGGAAGAAGCACGCTTCCTGCTCCTATGGTGGAGTCAAATCTTTCAGCCAAACCTTTCTGAGAACAGTTATTTATATTTTTTAAAACATTAATCCATTTTTCTTTAACATCAGCTCCAGCTTCTCTTGTATCCAGATAGGATTTCTCCTCAGGAGCTTCAATTTTAGCATCAGTTACCCCGCTGACTCCGTTTGTATTTAAGAAATCTCTGCTTAAATCTACTATTATTTTACCTTCCAGTGCCATTCTCAGCCTGTTGTCATTAGTTACATAAGCAACTTTTGTAGCCTCCAGGTTTTCCTCTTTTGCATATTCAATGAATTTATCAGCATTTTCCTTATCAATAACTACTGCCATTCTCTCTTGGGATTCTGATATGGCAAGCTCTGTTCCGTCTAAGCCTTCATACTTTTTAGGAACCTTTGTTAAATCTATGAATAGGGAATCAGAAAGCTCACCTATGGCAACTGCTACTCCGCCGGCTCCAAAATCGTTGCATTTTTTAATTAGGCTTGATACCTCTTTTTTTCTGAATAGTCTTTGAATCTTTCTCTCTGTAGGAGGATTTCCTTTCTGCACTTCAGCGCCGCAGGTCAGTATTGATTCTTCATTATGTTCCTTTGAAGATCCGGTTGCACCGCCGCAGCCGTCACGTCCTGTCCTTCCTCCAAGAAGTATTATTATGTCTCCCTCAATTGTCTTTTCTCTTACTACGTTTTCCTTTGGAGCGGCTCCAATTACTGCTCCCAGTTCCATCCTTTTAGCCTTAAACCCAGGGTGGTATATTTCAGAAACCTGACCTGTAGCAAGACCTATCTGGTTTCCATAGGAGGAATATCCGTGGGCTGCTCCCAGTGTTATTTTTCTCTGAGGCAGTTTTCCTGCCAGGGTATCTTCAATTTTTTCTCTTGGGTCTCCGCTTCCTGTAATTCTCATAGCCTGGTAAACATAAGATCTTCCTGATAGAGGATCTCTTATTGCTCCTCCAAGACAGGTAGCAGCGCCTCCAAAGGGTTCAATCTCTGTAGGATGGTTATGAGTTTCATTTTTAAACATAAGGAGCCATTTTTCTTCTTTTCCGTTTATTATGGCAGGAATTTCTATGCTGCAGGCATTTATCTCATCTGATTCATCTAAATCATTTAAAACTCCTTTTTTCTTTAATTCCTTCATTCCTATAACAGCTATATCCATTAAGTTAATGTCTTTTTTTCTGTCTCCATAAACATACTTTCTTGACTCTAAATATCCTTTATATGCTTCTTCAAATAAATCTTTGTATTTTCCCTCTTCTATTTCTACATTATCTATTATTGTTGAGAAGGTAGTGTGCCTGCAGTGATCTGACCAATATGTATCTATTACCTTTATCTCCGTCCAGGTTGGATTTCTTCTCTCCTGATTCTTAAAATAATCCCTGCAGAACCTGATGTCATTAAAGCTCATGGCAAATCCGTTTTCACTGTGGAACTTTTCTAATTTATCCTCAGACATGGTAATAAATTCTGGAATTTCTTTTATCTCTTCACCTTTTTGAAGCTCTGTTTTAAGTGAGGATGGCTTCATAAGAGAAGCTTCTCTGGAATCCACTTTATTTATTAAGTAATCCTTTATTTTAATAAAATCCTCTTCGCTTATATCTCCGTCTATTACGTATACTCTTGCATATTTAATTTCAGGTTTTTCTCCCTCTGAAATAAGCTGAACACACTGAACTGCTGAATCTGCCCTCTGATCATACTGTCCCGGCAGGTATTCTGAAGCAAATACCTTGCTTCCTCCTTCAACAGGAAAGGTTTCTATATATAAATTATCTGCCTGAGGCTCTGAAAATATTGTATATAATGCCTTATCCAAAACATCAGCCTCTAAACCCTCTATATCGTACCTGTTTATTATTCTGATCTTTTTAATGCCTGTAAGTCCCAGACTAAGCTTAATATCATCTAATATGTCTCTTCCTTCTACATCAAAGCCTTCCTTTTTCTCTACATAAATTCTTTTTACTTTGTCCATAACCGTTCTCCTTTATACGAACATTAATTTATAAATCAATTTTATAATTCGCTATAATTATAACATATAGACTTTTAATTTTGAATATAATTCGTTAAAAAA
>JAJBWD010000349.1:0-4208 GCA_032907345.1 Bacillota bacterium
AAATTTTGGCCTGGATGTGGGCTCAACTACAGTTAAAATTGTAGTTATAAATAATAATAATATAATATTTCAAAGATATAAAAGGCATTTTTCAGATATTAAGAATACTATAATAGATATTCTTACAGAAGCTTATGATTTTTTTGGAGACATTGAGATTACCCTTATGATGACAGGAAGCGGCGGACTTTCCATATCAAAATGGCTGGATGTCTCTTTTGTCCAGGAAGTTATTGCCTGCAGCCATGCAGTTGAAAATCTTATACCTGAAACTGATGTAGCCATAGAACTGGGCGGAGAGGATGCAAAAATAACCTATTTTAAAGGCGGAATTGAGCAGAGGATGAATGGTACCTGTGCCGGAGGTACAGGAGCATTTATAGATCAGATGGCCTCCCTGCTCCGGACTGATGCTTTAGGATTAAATGATTATTCAAAGCATCATAAAAATATATATCCAATAGCAGCAAGATGCGGAGTATTTGCAAAATCCGATATTCAGCCGCTGCTTAATGAAGGAGCATCTAAAGAAGATGTTTCAGCTTCCATATTTCAGGCAGTAGTCAATCAAACAATAAGCGGACTAGCCTGCGGAAGACCTATAAGAGGAAAGGTAGCATTTTTAGGGGGGCCTCTTCATTTTCTTTCACAGCTAAGGGAAAGATTTACAGAGACTTTAAACATAAAAGAAGAGGATATAATATACCCTGATAATTCAGAACTTTTTGTAGCAATAGGAGCCTCACTTTATGGTGAAAATAATGAAACCATAAAACTTAAGGATTTAATTGATAAAATACCAACTCTTTCATCGAGAGAATGCGAAGAAGTAGCCAGGCTATCTCCTTTATTTAAATCTGAAGAGGAGCTTGCCTTATGGAGAGATAAGCATAAAAATAAGGCGAAGAGAAGAGATTTGAAGGGATACAAAGGAAAGGCCTATCTGGGAATAGATGCAGGCTCTACTACCTCAAAGATTGTTCTTATAGATGATGAATATAACATATTATATTCATTTTACGGAAGCAATCAGGGAAACCCTTTGAATATTGTAATAAAAGCTCTTCAGGATCTATACAAAGTCCTTCCTGAGGGGGTAGTTATTTCAAATTCTACAATAACAGGTTATGGAGAAGGACTTATAAAGGCGGCTCTGAAGGTTGATATTGGAGAAATAGAAACTGTGGCACATTATAAAGCAGCTCAGCATTTTCTGCCGGGTGTAGACTTTATTTTAGATATTGGCGGACAGGATATGAAATGCCTGAAGATAAAAAATGGTGTTATTGACAGTATAATGTTAAACGAGGCCTGTTCTTCAGGCTGTGGTTCATTTATAGAAACATTTGCGAAATCATTAAATTTTACTGTGGAGGATTTTGCAAAAGCTGCACTTTTATCTGAAAAACCTGTTGATTTAGGCTCCAGGTGTACTGTTTTCATGAATTCAAGAGTAAAGCAGTCTCAAAAGGAAGGAGCCAGTGTTTCAGATATATCTGCAGGACTTTCCTACTCAGTTATTAAAAATGCACTGTTTAAGGTAATAAGGATAAGGGACCCTAAGGATTTGGGAAAGAAAATAATAGTTCAGGGAGGAACTTTTTATAACGATGCTGTTTTAAGAAGCTTTGAGCTGATATCAGGAAGGTGCGCCGTTAGACCTGAAATAGCGGGAATTATGGGAGCATTTGGAAGCGCTATTATATCAAAAGAAAGATACCAGGGACAGGAGTCCACCTTATTAAAAGAAAAACAGCTTGAAAGCTTTAAATCAGATGTAAATTTAAGAAGGTGCGGTCTTTGCCAGAACAATTGTCTGCTTACAATTAATAAGTTTCCAGATGGAAGTGAATTCATTTCAGGAAACAGATGTGAAAGAGGAGCAGGACAAAAGGTAAAGGATTCAAGTCTCCCAAATCTTTTTGAATATAAATATAAAAAATTATTTTCATATATACCATTAAAAGAGAATGAGGCTGAAAGGGGAAAAGTTGGAATTCCAAGAGTCTTAAATATGTACGAGAATTATCCATTCTGGTTTACATTTTTAACAGCCCTTAAATTTAGAGTTGAGCTTTCTCCAAGGAGTACAAGAGCTGTATATGAAAAAGGAATAGAAACCATACCATCCGAGTCAGCCTGCTACCCTGCAAAATTAGTTCATGGTCATATAATGAGCCTGATAGAAAGAAATATTGATTTTATATTCTATCCTTGTGTTTACTATGAGAAAAAAGAAAATAAAGAGGCTACTAACCACTTTAACTGCCCAATTGTAACATCTTACCCGGAGGTAATTAAAAATAATGTAGATGAGCTTAAAAACAGGAATATTAAATTTTTAAATCCATTTGTGGCTCTTCATAATAAGAAAAATTTGTACAGCAGACTTTACGATGTTTTTTCTGAATTTAACGTAAGCAGGGAAGAAATAAAGGATGCAGTTGACAAGGCCTGGGAAGAGGATATTAAGGTAAAGGAAGATATTCGAAGAAAGGGAGAGGAAACTTTAGAGCTTTTAAACAGGACAAACAGAAAGGGAATAGTTTTATGCGGCAGACCTTATCATTTAGACCCTGAAATAAATCACGGAATACCAAAACTTATTAATAATTATGATTTTGCCATATTAACTGAGGACTCTATAGCCCATTTAGGGGTGCTTGATGGTCCTCTTAGGATAGTTGATCAGTGGACATACCATTCCAGGCTATACAGGGCAGCATATGTTGTTTCAAGAGAAAAAAATCTGGAACTTATTCAGCTGAATTCATTTGGATGCGGCTTAGATGCAGTAACCATAGACCAGGTTGAAGAAATATTAACTAATCATAATAAAATATATACAGTTCTGAAGATAGATGAGATAAATAATCTTGGAACAGCAAGAATAAGAATAAGATCTCTTAAAGCGGCTATTGAGGAAAGGGACAAGAATAATATAATGCCAATAAAGCTGACAGATATTAAGGACAGAGTGGTATTTACAAGAAAAATGAAAAAAAATCATACAATAATAGTCCCGCAGATGTCTCCTATTCATTTTAAATTTATTGAAAAAGCCTTTAATGTGGCAGGATTTAAGATGGTAGTTATAAAAACTGATATTAAGGGAGCAGTTGAAGAAGGCTTAAAATATGTAAATAATGATGCCTGCTTCCCATCAATAATTACTGTGGGTGGAATAATCGAGGAATTAAAATCAGGAAAGCATGATATAAATAATACATCTGTTGCCATATCCCAGACCGGAGGTGTGTGCAGGGCTACTAATTATATTGCATTTTTAAGAAAGGCTTTAAAAGATGCCGGATTCCCGAATGTTCCTGTTATTTCAGTAAATGCCAGCGGATTTGAACCAAACCCGGGATTTAAGTTTAGCCTTCCACTTTTAAAAAGGCTGATGATGGGCTTGGTTTACGGTGATCTTTTGATGAGAGTTTTATACAAGGTAAGGCCTTATGAAAAGGTAAAGGGAGCAGCAGATAATCTATATGAAAAATGGAATGCCATATGCCTTAAAGCATTGGAGGATGCTGATTCTGATGAATACAGCAAGATAATAAAAGGGATAGTCAATGATTTTGACTCTCTTGAGCTTCTGCCTATTAAAAAACCAAAGGTTGGACTGGTTGGAGAAATATTAGTTAAATTTCATCCCGGTGCCAATAACAATATAGTAAGCGTAATAGAAAGCGAAGGCGGAGAAGCAGTAATGCCTGATTTAACGGACTTTTTCCTGTATTGCTGCTATGATTCTAATTTTAAATACGAATATTTAGGAGGAAAAAGGATAGACAGGCTAAAGAGCAATATATCAATATCTTACATTGAGCATTTCAGAAAAGATATGAAAGCGGCACTTACAGGCAGCAGACGGTTTACTGCTCCAAAATCTATCGATGAACTGGCAAAGGGAGCTGAGCCTATATTATCCATCGGTAATCAGGCTGGAGAGGGTTGGTTTTTGACCGGTGAAATGGTGGAATTAATAGAAGAGGGAGTAGAAAACATAGTCTGCATGCAGCCCTTTGCCTGCCTTCCAAATCATGTAACAGGAAAGGGAATGATTAAGGAACTTAAAAGAAAGTATAAAAATTCAAATATTGTTGCAATAGACTATGATCCGGGAGCATCTGAGGTAAATCAGCTTAACAGGATAAAGCTGATGATGTCAAATGCATTTAAGAAAATGAATAAAGAAGAAA
>JAJBWD010000350.1:0-8448 GCA_032907345.1 Bacillota bacterium
GATCTTGTAAAGATTTTATAGAAGAATCATTTATACCATTATTAGATTTTAAATCATTTATAAAACTACTATATTTAGTTTTAAAAGCATCTAATTTTGCAGATATTTTATCAAGATTATTTATTTCGTTAATAGATTCTGGCATAAAAGATACATTACCACTTGCATCCGTATCTCCAATATTATATTTAATTTTATCAACTAAACCATTAAGTTGTTGTAGTTTAATTGTAAATTGAGATAATTTACCTTCATCATCAAACTTAGGTGACACATTAATCATACCTAACTTTGACATTTCACCTACTACAGTTTTAAAATCACCTTTTATTTTTACTAAATCTTCTTTTGCTTTTATATTATTAACCTGTAAATCAATAGTAGGATTATTAGATTTTGAAATATCATTCAAAGAGTTTAATAATCCTTTTAATTGATTTATCGCAGTATCTTTATCTATATCTACACCCAAAAGAACCTTTTGTTTAGTGATATTATCTATTTGAGTTGTTAATTGCGTTTTTAAAGAGTTCAAACTTGATTCATCAAATCCAATTTTTAATCCTGCCATATTAAATTCCTCCTATTATTTATTTTATTAGAGAAAATAATCTTAGAAAAACATTCAAAATTAATTAAATATTTTTCTAAGATTATTTATACAAAAAAAGACTAGAGAACAAAATCCCTAGTCTTAATGATGATTATATTTATGAAACAAACTTTTACTACTAAAATGTTGTTTTAACATCCATATATACTCTATAATTGATTAAGAGTATCATAATCAAATATTCTATTTACCTCTGGTCTATTAGGTTGAATAATTTTGACTTCAATACTTTTAATATTAGTGAAATCTTTTATATTAAATAAAGCCGCTATTGAATTTTTATACATTGGTTTATCTGGAAAAAAAGAAGTCATTTCTTCATGATCAATTCCATTACTTAAATAATCTGCATGAAGAATCTTTTTTGTACCATCATTATTATTTATAGTTACAACTATATTATCTTCTTTTGCAAAATCAGGTTCATCCCCTCCAACAGTAGCAACACACATTAAATTATTAAGACTTGTTTTATCTTCTCTTATCTTTTTTATTACTGTATCTTCACTAATAGTTTCATAATTTTTAGCTAATTCAGCACTTGTACTAACTACTTCAGCAAAAGGCGTACCTACTGAAATACCAAATACATACGAATCCTTGAAATCTTCAATAGAATTTTGAAAAAGGTTTACGTCTTTAACTATTGTACTTGTATTCTTATATTTTTCTCCAAGACTTATAGCTTTATGGAATTGATCTTTATTTAAAACTCCTAAATCAAAACCATCAATACTATTATTTACTTTTTGTTGTTTTAGTGTATCAGAAGTAATAACAGCCTTTTTATTAGTCGTTGATTTCCCAAAATAAAAACCTATAGCAACTAATATTACTACACATATTATTGATATAACTCCAATACTTATTTTTCTTTTCACTTTTTAGTTCCCCCTTAAATTAACAAAGTATTAATATAATTTTATTATTATATGTATTATATTACAAGGAGGATTTTCCCAATTATTATCTTTATTAATTGCACAAGAGTAAAATTCCTATGCAATTTAAAAAACAATAATTATTTATTTTGTATTAATTCATAAATAAACTTTTCACCTTTTTCTGTCCATTTTGAAGTCTTATGTGTATTACCTGCACTATCTAGATGAGTATGTATTGTCATGAATCCTTTATCAGCATAATCACTATATAATAACCATTGTCCACTACCATCTTTGTATTGAATATGTTTATCTGATAATAGCTTGTTTAATTGATTAGCAGATCTAAATCCTAATGTTTTTGCAATTTTGGTTGTTGTTATACCGCTTTTACTATCAAGAACATCATCTACATATTTCTTATATTTATTCATATAAGAATGATATGAATTCAATGCTAACATTCTAGCACTTTCATCTTTTGCAATCACTACATTGAAGATCAAGTCTTTTTCTCTATCAATTTCTTTAACTTTAGTATCATCAGAAGTATTCTCAACTATATTAAGAAGTTGTGATCTTATTTCTTTCGCAACTTTAGAATCTCTTAATAACATTCCAACTCTTAATATTGCCCTAATAGGGAATATTATACTACCTCTTGGTGGAATTTTTAATACCGACACCTTGTCGGTATTAACCATGGCTTTAATATCAGTATATTTTAACACTTTTATTCCATCTTCAGAAAGTTCATTTCTATTTCTTTCTACAATTTTTTGTATTGTTTTCTTCTCAACTTCGTAATAATTAGCAACTTGCTCAGTTAATGCAATATTTGTCCCAGATAATAGTAATAACGATTTTACCTTATTTAAAACTTCAACCTTATCTTTTAATTTCTCTCTTAACTCTTTGTTTGTTAATAATTCTTCATTGTCCATTTAACATTCTCCTTTTTTATTTATTTTATATTTTTATCATACTCTCATAAAAAGGAATTGTCAATATTTTTTATTAATTTTGTTAAATAAACTCATCATTTATAATTTCTACGTCCAAATCATATTCATTTCGTATTAGTTCTTTAGCATATTCTAAATAATTTCTACCTTCATAATGATGGTATTGATTTTGTACTATACTGCCATCATTATGACCGCTCTCAACCCATTGACTAACATAGTTCGATACATCACTACCATCTACAAGAGAATGATAGTCCATTTCTCTGCTATTTGAGTATATAACTAATTTATTCCCTTCAAACTTAAAATCTATATCATTTAATAAATTAAAAGTTCTCATATATACTTTTGGATTATAATATTGATAGACACATATCTCTATACTTTGTTGAAATAAATATATTAGACCATCTTTAATGCTATTAAGATAATCTTTCTCATATTGTTGTATCTGTTGAGACAAATACATAAGATTTTCTGTATCCATATTATTTCACTTCTTTTTTACCTGTAATTTCATTAATTTTGTCTTCTAATTTTATAGACTTATCTTCTAAAGCTAATTTTAATACACTTAAATCACGCTGCTTTCTAATATCTTTTTCATTAGATATTTTTAATCTCACATCTTTCAACTGGATATTTAATCCATCTAATTCATTTTTTATATTATCTAGCTCAGTTATTTTACCTTGATCTTTTATTACATTTTGGATCTCTACAGGTAATTCTCCTAAAGTTTCATCTATCTTTTTATTACTATTAGTAGATAATTTTACTATACTTTTAAATTTATCTAATATATTTATAATAGAATAATATAACTGATCTCTTATAAATTCAAACTCCTTATTTGGAGGCAATATAAACATGCTCTTAAATTGATTTATATCAACATCTTTCTCTATATCAGTTAAATATTCAAAAATGTTGTAAATACTTTCACTATCACTTTTTATATTACCTTTTATATCTTTTAATTTATCAGATATTTCATCTAATTTATTCATTGATATATTATGAAAATGAATACCTTCAATATTTATATCTGGTTGTACCAATTTATATTTTATTTCACCATGTTCATCTTTATAAGATTTTATTATACTTTCCTGTAAAAAATCTGATAATTTTACTTTACCCATTATATCTCTCCCTATCTCTCTAAATATAATAAAGGCGAATGTTAATCGCCTTTTCTCAAAATATTTTTATATACCAATCGTTCATATAAGACAACTTAATTGCATCATTTTCCATTTTCCATCCATTTAAATTTCTTAAATCAATATTAAATTCTTTAATTTGTTTATCTCTACCAATTGATAAAAGCATAATTTTGTCATCTATATCAAAAACCATAGTTTTTTGATATTCAATAATATATTCAACCAAACCTATACCGCAAATATGAATATCTTTCCCATTTATACTTTTCAGATTTTTCTTTAATTCTAATGTACTTATCATAATAATTACCCCCTAAATATATAGTGTAAACATATTATAGCAATTATTTTTTTGCTGACAGTATAAAGATAATACAATTATCGACATATATCACTATAATTTGATAAAAAACCATCAATCCACTATTTATATTTGTTAGTAAGTATTGTAAAATTAATAGCAAACTTTAGGAGGAATAATCATGATATTATTAATAAAACCATATAGAATTATTAAAAAACTTCAACTTAAACAAGTATCAAAACTTACTGGAATGTCTATAAGTTATTTAAGTCAATTAGAAAATAATCATAAAAATCCTACTTTATCCACAATAAAAAAAATAGCTATTGCATTAAAAATCTGTCCAATTCATTTGTTAGCTGGATGTGGAAACACAAAATGTTCTAAAGGGTGTTATTATTATAAAGATTATTATAATCAGTATAATAATCTACCATTAGAAATACAAAATGAACTAGAAAATAGTATAATTTATATAAAAAGGAAACATCACTTAATTTGATTTTCTTTAGTTTCTTGAGATTTATTAATATCTACTACATCATTATTATCTTTAGTTTCATCATAGGCAGGTGCTAGGATTTGTGAATCCTTCACTTCTGAATTTATCTTTCCACAAATAGCTTCTTTAAAATGAGTTAAGTCATCTTGAGATATTCCTGGAATCTTTTTAACTAAAAGCTTATCAAATTCATCTGCCTTTTGTTTCCCTGAATCTGGAATAAATCTAAACTGCTGTTCTACTTCATAATAAATATTTTTAGCTATATTAAAATTAGCATTATATTTATCATTACCTATTTGTTTAATAAGAGCTTGTTTTTTCTGATCTATATATTTAACTCCAACTGTTATACCATAAGAAGCTAAAGCTCCAAATATACTTAATACTCCACCTGATATTATACTAACTACTTGATTTCCTAACATTTATATACTTCCTTCCTATTATTTATTTTATAAGTTTTTAGAACCACCATGACCGTTATTATCATTCCAATATACTACTGGTGTTTTACCCTTAAATAAAGTTATATAATTTCCTCTATCTAAATGTATCCCCATACCACCATCAGATCTCTTTTCTATATAAAAAGATCCAAGTATTTGAACTATATTAGCTCCTGTTGGAATAGTTTCATCATATTTTGGTGCTGGTTTTTTTACTGACGTTGTGGTTTTATTTACAACAGTAGTTGGTTTAACCTGTACAGATGTATCTACTCCTGTAATAGCTTTTACTATTGCAGTAGCCAATTTTTCTGGATTATATTTGTCACAATCTGATTTAGTATCACAGAAAAATGGTTCAATAAGTATAGCAGTCATCTTTGTATATTTAAGTACATACAGTCCTGGATCACTTTTAGCTCCTCTATTAGTTAATCCCAATGATTTTGCAATTTCATTTGATACTTTTGCAGCATAAGCCTGTCCTGAAGTACTAGCGTATTCAACTTCGCACCCTGTAGCCTTATCTGTTTCAAAAGCATTGACATGGAAACATAAATGCAGTTGAGAACCTATAGAATTAGCTTTATTAACTCTATAAGCTAAAGATTGACCTAAAGTTAAAGCAGGACTTGCAGGTGGTGTACAATCATAACATTCATGTCCCAAGGCTTGTAATTTTTTTATAGCTATTCCACCATATTCTCTGTTATCATGTTCCTCAACTCTATAGCCACTTGCTCCCCTATCCTGACCAGTTCCATGTCCAAAATCATAAGTTATTTTCATAAAATCATTTCCTTTCTTTTATTATCAATTAAACTTTGGTATTCTCACCTATTCTCTAATTTACTTTGATTTTCAAGTATAAAAAGTTGTTAAAATTCTCATTTTATTTATTTAATAAAAAAATAAAGCAGATTATTTATCTGCTTTATTAGGTGTTACATTTGTCTTAGGCTTATCTATCGTTATGCCCAACTTATCCCAAGTATTTTCATATGGTGTGAATAATATTTCTCCTACTTTTAAAGTGGTTTTATAATCACCTATAATAAAAGAATCTTTGGTCTTATCAATCTCAGCATCATATACTGCTCCCAATTTTATATCTTTAGGAGGATATGCTACATGTGTATATTGTACTTGTATTTTCAAAGTATCATCTCCTATTTATTTTATTAATCATC
Organism: Bacillota bacterium; assembly: GCA_032907345.1. Lineage (GTDB taxonomy): Bacteria > Bacillota > Clostridia > Clostridiales > Clostridiaceae > JAJBWD01. The sequence continues at coordinate 6,080 of JAJBWD010000350.1, forward strand.
TATTATTGTATAAGTAGCCATATCAGTTGACTTAGAATCTTTTAATACATCAAATTCGACAACTAATTTAGTTATATCACTAGCAGACATTGTTATTGTAAAATTATGCTTTGGTTTACAATTTAAATAATGCATTTGTACATATTTATCTTCTCCATCAATATCTCTTATTTTAGTATCAGCAAAAATTTCACAATTTGCACCAAATACATCAGATTTAATTGTCATCACCTTAGAAGTTTCTCCTGTTAAAGTAAAATAAAATGCTGCAATAGTACTACCTACTGGATGACTTGTAGTATTTAAAGTAATTTCATTGCCAGTAATTGAATATGTATTTGGATCTGTAGCAGGATCACCAACTGTAATCTCCTCTAAATTAGTCAGATTATCAGTATCAAGATTATACAATATTAAACTGCCTGCTACTGGAGTAGAACCTAATGTTACTTTATTATCTGCACCTACAGTTAACTGTTCCCTTTTTCTAAAGTTAGTTTTTCCAACAACAAAATCACTACCTGTCATTAAACTTAATATCTTAAGATCAAATATCTCAAATGTAACTTTTAAAGTTGAGTTTTTATTATGATCCCATCTAATTGCCCTCGTATCTTTACTCATTGCATATACTGAATCATTCTGCCACTGATTTTCAGTAATTGTACCATAGTCGGAATATAAATATACCTTATTTGGTTCTGATTTTTTATTACAAATAAGATTGGCACTATCTTTAATACCATATACATTATTACCCATTAATAAATCAATCCTTTCTTGCTTAAAATTTTATAAATAAAAAAGACATAAAATGTCTTAATATTTTTCTTATTTATTTTGTATATCAACTTTCATATCTTGTAACCATCCATCTTCTATATGTAATTCTTTAGCATCCACATATCCAGTTAAATATTGACTATATCTTCTATTAAAACTATCTGCTTTTATAGTAATTGTAAATGCATTATATAATTGCAATATAGTCATTTTTGATATTTCTGAATAAGGAATAAAAGATTTACCTCCAAATTGTACTACATTACATATATCTGATATATTTAATTTTTCTTCTTCTGCTCTTCTTTTTCTTCCAGCTCTCAATTTCATTTCCACATCTAACTGTCTTTTAGTTAATCCTTTAGGAATTGGGTCTATCTCTATTTTATTAACCATATTAACTTGCAATATATAATTAGTTAATTTATCAAAATTGTCTCTTGTAATAAATTTATTATTTCCTAATTCTATAACATGCATAAATTTAAGATCATCTTCTAAGACTCTAAATTTATCAATATGTAAAAATAATTTAATAGACTCTTTCAACAAATCCAAATAAGTTTCATTATTAGAATTAACCAATATTCTTTTATCTTTATCTTTTATAAAAAATAAATCAAATGTTTTTAATTCGTCAAATAAATTTTGAGGTATCTTATCTAATAAAATATCTTTCGTGATTTGATATGGTAATAACAATGATGAATATTCATTCTCTCCATATTTAGATATTTCACTAATTATAGGCTGATATATAATTCCTATATCTGTTTTTATAGGTTGTCCATTTAATAATTTTAAATTATCCATATTTCCCTCTTAATTGAAATCGGACAATATATAATTTAGTTTATAACCATTAATTTTATCTGATATATATATTGGCCTACAATAATCGAAAATAGCTTTTCCTATACCAAGACCATTTTTATAATTTATCATCTCTTCAATTTCACAAACTATCATATCTGGTCTTAATATACCAGTGTCTAACATCCAAACATCATTATTGCAAGCTATTATAAAAGATAGATAACTAATTTTATATTGCACACCTGTTTTTGTATCTCTTCGTATATTATCAAAAAACACATTTAAATTTGTACCTTCTAGACTCTCAACTTTATTTACAAATGGTAAAGGAAATATTTTATCCAATATCAAACTAGATGGATTTTTAACATCATCTTTATTCAAACAATTAGGTGTATCATAAACTAATAATTTACATATTTTTTTATTCATTATTATTTTTTTCATTATATCTAATCTTTTTTGAGATATTTCTTTTAATCTCAATAATATCACCAACTTTATTAATTTTACCACAATGCTTTTAAATTAATTTTTATTCTATTTATTATTGTATTATCATCCCTATATTTACACTCCAAATATACAACATATGGATATGCTGTATTTGTAATAGTACATTCAGCATCACTATCTACCTTGAATTCTAATATATTTGTAGCATTACCATTATAATCAATATTAAAATCAAATTTAGCATCAGAAATTATATTACCATTGTCTTTTAATATAGCGTTAAATTCACAACTATCTCCATCTCTTATCGTTAC
>JAJBWD010000351.1:0-5726 GCA_032907345.1 Bacillota bacterium
GAGATGGTAATGCCTGGAGACCATATAGACATGAATGTAGAATTAATAACACAGGTAGCAATGGATGAAGGACTGAGATTCGCTATTAGAGAAGGCGGAAGAACAGTAGGTTCAGGAGTTGTTACTACTATTATAGAGTAATCCAATTAGGACTGGGTTAATACCTGGTCCTTTTGAAACTTGAACAATTAATTGACACATAAATTGTTATATGATACATTATTAAATGAATGTTTTAATAAGATGTGCACCACGTCTTATTTTAAATAGGAGGTGTAACCCATGAGAGTAAAGATTACATTAGCGTGTACTGAATGCAAACAAAGAAACTATGATACTATGAAAAACAAGAAGAATGATCCTGATAGATTGGAAATGCAAAAGTATTGTAAGTTCTGCCAGAAGCATACTCTACACAAGGAAACAAAGTAATTTATTAAGGATGTGAAATTATGGCAGGTAATGAGAAGGTATTAAATACTAATGATTCAAAAAGAAAAGGTATAGCTGGTATCTTCAGAGAATTAAAAGCAGAATTAAAAAGAATAACCTGGCCTACATGGAAGGATGTTAAAAAGTCATCCTTAATTACAGTTGTGTTTTGCTTAATATTATTAGTAATTATAAGCATATTCGATTATGGTTTTAGTAACCTCTATAGATTATTATTTGTAAAATAAAAAAAAGGAGGTTAAGATGAGGCTTAGCTTCATCTGTGATTTTTATGGCAGAAAGAGCTAGATGGTATGTGGTACATACTTATTCTGGTTATGAAAATAAAGTAAAGGCAACCTTGGAAAAGACTATAGATAATCGAAATATTCATGACTTATTTCAGGATGTTCAGATTCCTCTGGAAGAATTCGTGGAGAATAAAGATGGAAAAAGAAAAGTTACTTTAAGAAAGAAATTTCCAGGATATGTACTTATTAAGATGATTATGTCAGATGAGACCTGGTATATTGTAAGAAATACAAGAGGTGTAACTGGTTTTGTCGGACCTAATTCTAAAGCAGTACCACTAAGTGATGATGAAGTTAGAAATATGGGCATAGCTGAAAAGCTGGTTGATGTAGATTTCTCAATAGGAGAAAAGATTCAGGTTATATCCGGTCCATTGGAAAACTTCGAAGCTGAAATTCAAGATATAAATCTTGAAAAACAAAAGGTCAAAGCTTTAGTCAGCATGTTTGGCAGAGATACTCTTGCTGAACTTGACTTTCATCAAATAAAAAAGCTTGATTAACTTATAAGACATTAGTCGTATAAGTGGGAGGGGCAAAAGCCCCGCAATTTACCACAAATAGGAGGTGTAAATATGGCTAAAAAAGTAGTAGGAATGATCAAATTACAGCTTCCTGCAGGAAAAGCTACACCAGCACCACCAGTTGGACCTGCACTAGGACAACATGGTGTTAACATTATGGGATTCTGTAAAGAATTCAATGCAAAGACTGCACAGCAAGCTGGACTAATAATTCCTGTAGTAATATCAGTTTACCAGGATAGATCCTTTAGTTTCATACTAAAGACTCCGCCGGCAGCAGTTCTTTTAAAGAAGGCAGTTGGAATTGAAAGCGGATCAGGAGTACCTAATAAAACAAAAGTTGCTAAGGTTTCAAAGGCTAAACTAAGAGAAATAGCTGAGCTTAAAATGCCTGACTTAAATGCAGGTTCAGTTGAAGCTGCTATGAGCATGGTAGCCGGTACTGCAAGAAGTATGGGAATCGTAGTAGAGGAATAGTTAAATCTGTGGGAGGTATAAACCGTAATTACCACAAAGGAGGATTAATATGACAAAGATAGGTAAAAAGTATCTGGAAAGTTCCAAGCTTGTCGATAAGAGTGTTCTTTACACAACTGCAGAAGCAGTAGATTTAGTAGTAAAGACTTCCAAGGCTAAGTTTGATGAAACAGTTGAACTTGCAGTTAGACTTGGAGTAGATCCAAGACACGCAGACCAACAGGTTAGAGGAGCCGTTGTATTACCACACGGAACTGGTAAAACAGTTAGAGTTTTGGTATTTGCAAAAGGTGATAAGGTTAAAGAAGCTCAGGAAGCTGGAGCAGATTATGTTGGAGCTGAAGAGTATATGGATAAAATCCAAAAGCAAAACTGGCTTGACTTTGATGCTGTTATAGCTACTCCTGATATGATGGGTTTAGTCGGCAGATTAGGAAGGGTTTTAGGACCTAGAGGATTAATGCCAAACCCTAAATCAGGCACAGTTACATTTGATGTAGCAAGGGCATTAGCAGATATTAAAGCTGGTAAAGTTGAATATAGAGTTGATAAAACATCTATAATTCACGTTCCAATAGGAAAGAGTTCTTTTGGAGCTCAAAAGCTGATGGAAAACTTTAAAGTTTTAATGGAAGCTGTTATAAAAGCAAAACCAGCAGCAGCTAAGGGTCAGTACTTAAAATCAGTATCAGTTTCAAGCACAATGGGGCCTGGAATTAAGATAAATCCAACTAAAGTACTTGACTAATATAAAAAAATAATTATAATTAATTTGTAATCAGCATTTAAGAATTCTAAAATTTAATATGTAAAAACTCCAAAGAAAGCAGGTGCTTATGCGTAACGGGAATCCAACCTGCCCAGGGTTTCAATAAATTGATTATTGGTCTCTCTTCTTTGGAGGGACTTTTTTAATTTTAGAGTTCCACTGTAAGGAGGTGGACGAAAGTGCCAGTAAAAAATAGACAGATAAAAGAAGTCAAAGTAGCAGAGATAAAGGAAAAATTAGAAAAAGCAAAAGGTGCAGTATTTGCTAATTATCAGGGACTTACAGTAGAAGAAGACACATTACTCAGAAAAAATCTGAGAGAAGCAGGCATTGAATACAAGGTATATAAAAATACTTTAACTACTCTTGCAGCTAAAGAATTAGGACTAAACGGCATAGAAGCATTCTTGGAAGGACCTACTTCTGTTGCAATAGGATATCAGGATCCAACAGCTCCAGCCAGAGTTTTAAATGATTTTGCAAAAGATCATAAGAAATTTGCGCTTAAGGCGGCTATAGTTGAAGGTGAAGTATATGATACTGAAAAGACAATAGTTCTTGCATCTATACCACCAAAGGATGTACTTGTTGGAAAACTACTTGGAAGCTTAAAGGCTCCATTATCAAGATTTGTATACTTAGTTAATGCAATCAGCGAAAAGCAACAATAATAAATAGAATAAATAATGTAAATTTGGAGGTGTCATTTAAATGACAAGAGAAGAAATTATTCAGGCTATAAAAGAAATGAGCGTTTTAGAATTAAACGAATTAGTAAAAGCATGTGAAGAAGAATTTGGTGTAAGCGCAGCAGCACCAGTTGCAGCAGGCGGAGCAGCACCAGCAGCAGCTGCTGAAGAGAAGACAGAATTTGATGTTATTCTTAAAGAAGCAGGTCCTGAAAAGATAAAGGTTATAAAAGCTGTAAGAGAAATAACAGGTCTTGGATTAAAAGAAGCTAAGGAATTAGTTGACGGAGCTCCAAAGCCAGTTAAAGAAGGCGTAGCTAAAGAAGAAGCTGAAGCAATAAAAGCTAAACTTGATGAAGTAAAGGCAGTTGCTGAAATAAAGTAACATGAAAAAGGCACCATATGTGCCTTTTTTATTTCTGGTATTGACATGGAATTAGCCATGTGTTAATATAAGAAAATGCACCAATATAAACAAAATAATTTAAAATAAATGCATTTTGAATTAAAATTGTAAAAATTGGCAATAATTCCATTTGAAAATTCATAAGCATAGGTCCTTAGGGATACTATGCCTATGATTATTTTAGTTTATGCAAGGGGTGAGAGTCAATGGTACATCCTGTGAAGGTTGGAAGAAGAACAAGAATGAGCTTCTCAAAGCTTAAAGAAGTAGGGGAAATGCCTAATTTAATAGAAGTGCAGCTAGACTCCTATAAATGGTTCCTTGACGAAGGATTAGAGGAAGTATTTGATGATATTAATCCTATTACAGACTATAAGGGAGGATTAATTCTTGAATTTGTAGACTATAAGCTGGATATGGATAATATCAAGTATGATGTTGAAGAATGCAAGGATAGAGATTCAACCTATGCTGCACCGTTAAAAGTTACTGTAAGACTTACTAATTCCGAAACAGGAGAATCTTTAGATCAGGAAGTATTTATGGGAGATTTCCCACTTATGACAGATCAAGGTACTTTTGTTATCAATGGAGCTGAAAGAGTTATTGTAAGCCAACTGGTTAGGTCTCCTGGAGTATATTACAGCTTTACTGTGGATAAAACAGGAAAGAAATTGTTCTCTTCTACTGTTATACCAAACAGAGGAGCTTGGCTTGAGTATGAGACAGACTCAAACGAGATAGTTTACGTTAGAATTGATAAACAGAGAAAGCTTCCCATAACTGTTTTATTGAGGGCCTTCGGGTATTCCACAGACAGCGAGATTTTAGAGGGATTTGGAGATAATCCGCGGCTCAAGGCTACATTAGAAAAAGATAATACTACAAAAAAGGATGAAGCATTACTTGAGATATATAAGAGATTAAGACCTGGTGAACCGCCTACAGTAGAGAGTGCTGTTTCATTAATTGACTCTTTATTTTTTGACCCAAAGAGATACGATTTATCAAGAGTTGGAAGATATAAATTTAACAAAAAATTAGCAATATCTTTAAGAATTGAAGATAAAATAGCAGCTCAGGATATTATTAATAGTGAAACTGGGGAAATTCTTGTATCTAGAGGAGAAAAGATATCAAGAAAAAAGGCTCTTGAAATAGAAAACAGCGGAATTAATGTTGTTGACATAATGATAGAGGACAGCGTTGTTAGGATTATGGGCAATAATTTTGTCAATATTCATTCCTTTATCCATTTTAATATAGATGATTTAAGGATAAGAGAAAAGGTACATTATCCTACTTTAAAAGAAATATTAGATAATAATAAAGATGAAGCTTCAATTAAAGAAGAATTAAAGAAGAATATTCATAAGCTTATTCCAAAGCACATTGTAAGAGATGATATATTTGCTACAGTAAATTATGAACTGGGCTTAAGTTATGGAATAGGTGATGTGGATGACATTGACCATCTTGGAAACAGAAGATTAAGATCTGTAGGAGAGCTTCTTCAGAACCAGTTCAGAATCGGGCTTTCCAGAATGGAAAGAGTCGTTAAGGAAAGAATGACTATTCAGGATCAGGATGTAGTAACTCCTCAGGCACTTATTAACATAAGACCGGTGGCTGCATCAATTAAGGAGTTCTTCGGATCATCACAGCTTTCTCAATTTATGGATCAGACAAATCCTCTTTCTGAGCTTACTCATAAGAGAAGGCTTTCAGCTTTAGGACCTGGAGGATTATCAAGAGAAAGAGCTGGATTTGAAGTAAGAGACGTTCATAATTCCCATTATGGAAGAATGTGTCCTATAGAAACTCCTGAAGGACCGAATATAGGATTAATCAACTCTTTGGCATCATATGCTAAAGTTAATGAATATGGTTTTATTGAAGCTCCGTACAGAGTTGTAGATAAAGAAAACGGAAGAGTAACAAATGAAATAATTTATGTAACTGCTGATGTAGAAGATCATTACCTTATAGCTCAGGCTGATGAGCCAACTGACGATGATGGCAATTTCCTGGATGATAAGGTAACAGTAAGATCTAAAGATGACGTTCTTGTAGTTAATAAGCATGATGTTGATTTGGTGGATGTATCAGCAAGAGAAC
>JAJBWD010000352.1:0-3032 GCA_032907345.1 Bacillota bacterium
AATATTTAATAATATGGAAAATATTATTTTTGAAGCTTTAAGAGAAAGCTGGGATATTGGAAACAAAGCTGCATCCAGTGGTACTCCTGGGTTTTAAAATTAAATATAAACAATTTTCGAAACAAAGCAATATGTACAGAAAAAAATTTTCGGCTAATTTTATTTGAACTTTTTTACCATTCATACGTTTAATTGTTGATGAGGAGGTGAGAGCTTGGAGGAATCAAAACTTGTAGAAGAAGCTAAATCTGGAGATAAGTTTGCCCTGGAGAGACTGTTATCTGATAACTATCCCATATTAAAGGGCTACGTTATAAAAATGACATATGACAAAGAGCTTTCCAAGGATATTGTCCAGGAAACCATGCTTCGGGCAGTAGTAAATATTAATAAATTTCAGCAGCAGGGCAGGTTCAGCACTTACCTTATAAAAATAGCCACAAATTTATACAGGGACCATCTCAGGAAAAACAAACGAATAAGTTATTTGGAAGAAGATCTGCCTTCAAACTTCTCACTGGAAAACTCAGTTATTTCAAAGTTAAGATATGAAGAGCTTTTAAAAATTCTAATGTCTCTTCCATATGAAAAAAGGTCAGCATTTATTTTAAGATTTTATTACGATTATTCCTACGAAGACATCAGCAAAATACTGGATTTAAAGCTAGGTACGGTAAAATCCAGAATTCACTATACTGTTTCCTATATAAAAGAAAAACTTAAGGAGGGTTAGAATGACTGACAAAGAAAATTTTAATGAAATTGAAGAAATGAAGCTTCTATCCGAAGACCCTTTTGATTTCGATGTTGACTTATCTAAAATAACAGAGGAGGGATTAGGAAAAAGAGCTAAAAGAGAAAACATAAAGGATTATGTAATATTTAGTTTTTTATGTCTAGCATTTATAGCAATGCTGATTACCGTTTCTTTAGTAAATATTAAGCTTTTAATGATAATAGAAATTATAATAGCAATCCTTATTCCGCTGTCTGTCATTCCAATTACAATTTATAAGATAAGGAGGGCTGAACTTGAAAACTAAAACATTAATAATAGTTATATTAATCGTAGCCCCTCTTCTGATTATCCAGGCATTATGGATATTCAGAGATGCAAGGAAAAGAGGAGAAAAGGGTTATATACTTTGGGGATTATTCGGTCTTATAAATGTGCCTGAATCACTGTTGGTATATCTTATTGTTACAAGATTAATTATTGATAAATATTTAAAGAGGAGTGAAAAAAATGAGTCAGATAAATAATCAAACTTTAATGCTAATTCTGCCGCTGCTTATAGTTCAGCTTTTTTTAATGGTATTCTGCCTGGTAATTTTAAAAAGGGATCCGGTTAATTACCTTCCAAAATGGCTTTGGGCAATAATTATAATATTGGGAGAACTTTTAGGACCGATAATATTTTTGATATTCGGGAGAAAGAAGGATTAATATGCTGCAGGTTAATAATTTGTGCAAAAGCTATGGAAAACATCAGGTTTTAAATAATATCAGCTTCAATATCGAAAGCGGAAGAATTTTTGGCTTTCTTGGTGAAAATGGTGCAGGAAAAACCACAACCATGAATATTCTGGCAGGTCTTATAAATTTCGACAGCGGAGATATAAAATTAAATGGATTCAGCTTTTCAAATAATAAGAGAAAACTGCTTAAAAATATTGGCTATCTTCCTCAAAGCCCTTCATTTTATAATTATATGACTGCTGTGGAATATCTTAAATTCATTGGAGAACTTAAAGGTGAGGTAAATCAAAAGGATATTTTAGATTTACTGGAAGTTGTGGGTTTAAAAGAATACAGAAAGCTTAGAATAGGCAAATATTCCGGCGGAATGAAGCAAAGGCTGGGGATAGCCGCAGCTCTTTCCTCAAGTCCGGACATTATTTTCCTTGACGAGCCTACCTCAGCTCTTGATGTAGGAGGAAGAAGAGAAGTTTTAGACCTTATTCTTGATTTAAAGAAAAAGGGGAAGACTGTTTTTATATCTACCCATATTTTAAATGACGTGGAGAGAGTATGTGATCAGGTTGCCTTAATTCACAAGGGCAGAATAATAAGAAATGACTCTTTAGACAATATTAAAAAGGATTACGTAAAACCTATATATGATATTGAATTTGAGGAAGATGTAAATAAAGATGATTTAAAGCAAATTTCTTATGTTGATAATATATCTGTAGATGAAAAAAAGGTAAGTCTTCATATCAGTGATATGGCTGAAGCTAAACAAAATATTTTAAAAGATATATCTAATCTTGGAATTCCTGTTGTGAGTCTTACACTTAGAAACAGTAATTTAGAAGATATATTCTTAAGGCTGGTGAATAAAGATGAGAACATTTAAAGCTTATTTTAAAAAAGAAGTTATCGAAAGTATAAGAAATTACAAGTATTTGGTACTTGCTATGGGACTATTGATATTTGCAGTATTAGATCCTATTATGCTGAAGATGCTGCCGGACATATTAAAAAGTCAGATTCCAGTAGATTTGGGAAGCTTATTTAAGATTAACAGAGCTTATGCAGTTACAAATTATATAAAGGATCTTTACCAGATAGGTCTTCTTGTTGTGGTTTTCACTTTCTCAGGAACCTTAGGGGAAGAGCTGTGGGGTCATAAGCTGGTATTTCCATATTCAAGAGGAGCGAGCCCTAGGGCTATGGTTCTTGCTAAGTTTATTCATCATATTTTGTCAATTACAATACTTGTTTTCTTTGGTTTTATATTAAATTACTAGTATGCAAGTGTATTGTTTTCCGGCGGTGATATTAATATAAGCAAGGTTTTAACCTCAGCTGCCCTTATTTCAGCCTATTATGCTTTTTCAATAGCTTTACTTTTATTATTCAGCAGTTTATTTAAGAAATCAGTATTCTCCGGTATTTTAGTTCTTATTATATGTTACCTTTTAGGTACACTTAATTTTGTTGATAAAATAAAAGATTTTTCACCATACGTACTTATAAGTGCAGCAAATAAATTTTCATTTGACGGAAGCTTAAAGGGACTTACAGC
>JAJBWD010000353.1:0-7189 GCA_032907345.1 Bacillota bacterium
ATATAAAGTGGGGTGTTATTAGTGCGAGATAAAAAAAGAAAGAAACTTCAAAGACAAGTTAATAAAAAAGTTAGAGAACTTAATCTTAATATTAAAAATGACCCTCTCTGGAAAGGGAGATATTTTGCTCATCAAATTAATACTGCCTTTTGGAATTTTGAAGATGGTTCTGGAGTAGAAATGTCTTTTGTTTTAAAATATACTGATCGCAAAACTGGCAAAACTAAAGAACATAATTTTCATACTTTCTCTGGTGGAATTAAGTGGCTTGATTGGAAACTTTTTGAAACCATGAATGATTTTATTTTAAATTCAGGAGTTTGGGAAGAAAATCCTAGACCAAGTTATGATAATACTCTCGATTATAGAAAGGAACATTTTTAATGGCTATATATGCTTTTTCTGATGCTCATGGTTGCTGGGAACCTTTTCAGCAGCTTCTTGAATTTATTAAACCAGAAGATAGAGTAATATGTTTGGGTGATTGCGGCGACCGTGGAGAAGATGGCTGGAAAATTATTGAAACAGTTCTTAATGATAAAAGATTTATTTATCTTAAAGGTAATCATGAAGATATGCTTATAAAAACAATACAAGCTTATCGAAGATTTATGATTTCTTATCAAGGAGTCGTTAATGAAGATGAAATTAATTTTTATCTTAGTATGGATTCTGATTATGAACTTCTTTATATAAATGGTGGTTGTAAAACTTTTAAAGACTGGAGAGAAGCTAAAGAAAGAATGGTAAAATATCATTTGCTTAATAATCTTGCTTATAGAGCAGAATATATTAATAAAAAAGGACAAAAAGTTATTCTTACTCATGCAGGATATACTCCAAAATTAAATTATACTCCAGATAATGATGATTTACTTTGGAATCGATCTCATTTTATGCAAACTTGGGATAATAATTTCCCAGATGTTGTAATAGTACATGGTCATACTCCTCTTATGTATATGGATGAATATTTATGGGAAGATTGTAGAGATAATGATCCTAATGATGTACCAGGAGCATATTGGTATTGTAATGGTCATAAAGTAAATATTGACCGCTGTACTATAATAACAGGAGAACTTGTTCTTCTTAATCTTGATACTTGGGAGGAACATATTTTTAAAGATGATAAAATTTATTGCGGTTAAAAAAGAGGTATAGAAAAATGAAAAGAGGGTGGAGATTTGAATTACATGATTTTTATTGTATGAATTGCGGCCAGCGGACTATGACGCTACCACGTAATGTAGCCAAAAAGAAAGAAAAATTTCATCGAAAAAAATTATATTGTCCTTATTGTCAAATTACTATAAATCAAATTGAATGCCGTAATGATTGGGAAGCTTATGAATTTAAACAGGATTTTGAAGCGGGGGTGTATAAAGATGAATGCGAAGCAGAAAAATCTAATCTTGATGTGCGGGATCGCTGGTGCGGGAAAAAGTACCTGGTTAAATAAAAATTTTGTAGAAGATAGAGATTATGTAATTTCTAGAGATGCTATTAGATTTTCTCTTCTTAAAGATAAAGATGATTATTTTTCAAAAGAAGATGAAGTTTTTAAAACTTTCGTAAGATATATTCAGGAATCTCTTGACAATCCAGAAATTCCTGAGAATATTTATTGTGATGCAACTCATATTACTGAAAAATCAAGAAATAAACTTCTTGATGCTCTTGATTTAACTAATGTTAAAAATATTAGTTGTATTGTAGTAAAACCATCTCTTGATGAAACTTTACGTCGCAACGAACAGCGCACTGGAAGAGCATATGTTCCTCGTAGTGTTATTAGAAGAATGTTTTGGCAGTTTCAGCGTCCAGAATATGATACCAAATATCCAAAAGATGTAAGATATGTGGAGGTATCAGATTGATTTATTTTACTTCAGATTGGCATTTCAATCATCAAAAAGATTTTATTTGGCAACCTCGTGGTTTTAATACGGTCCAAGAGATGAATGAAACTATTGTCAAAAAATGGAATGAAATTATCACTTGGGAAGATATTGTTTATGTACTTGGTGATTGCGGCCTCGGTGGTGGCGGGGATGAAGCCCTAGCCGCAATTAAATATTATATACAGCAATTAAATGGAAAGATTAAAATTATATTTGGCAATCACGATACTGAAAGTAGAATTAATATGTATAAGACTTGTTACAATGTTGATTCGCTTTCTAGTGACTCTTGTTGTTACGCCACTATGGTACATTACAAGGGGTATCATTTTTACCTCTCCCATTATCCTACTATGTGTAGTAATCTTGACGATGATAAACCTCTTAAAGCTAGGATTATTTCACTATGCGGGCATACTCATACTAATAATCCTTTTCTTCATTGGAATAATGGTTTAATTTATCATGTTGAAGTGGATGCTCATAATTGTTATCCTGTAAGTATTGATCAAATTATAGAAGAATTAAAAACCAAAATTAGCGCCCTATAAGGGCGCATTTTTGTGGAAACTCGAAGCCCACGTCAACGGCCGTTGCCGCCGAAAAATCACATAAGGAAATTTTTTAAGTAAATAGCCTGATTTATATTTTTTATATAAATTGACTAATTTAATTTTTTATGTTATAATATAATTATATAAAATATATGAAAGGATTTTTGGTTATGAAAGATAATCTAAAACCTCAATTTACTTGGGATGAAGAATCTGGCGTAGCAACATGTATATTAACTGATGGAAAAGAAGTTTATATAGGAGTCGCTAAGTGTTGTGATATAGATCGAGATATGATGAATGAAAAAACTGGTTGTGAAATTGCTTTAAAACGAGCAACAATTAATTATTATAAAAGTGTTCGCAACCATGAATTAATTCCATCTTTAAATACTTTAAAAGGTATTGAATTTACTCTTAAAACCGGTAATTATGATAGTAAATCTCTTTCTGTTATTCAGAAAAAAATTAATAAAATTCAACAAGATTTAGATATAATCAAATATTTACTTATTGAACAAAAAGAATCTTTAACAGAATACATTTCTGCAAAAGATGATTTTTATAAACAGGTTCGTAAGAACAGAGAGAAAAAGGACAAAATTAAATAATTTTTAACTCCTATTTTTGATTATAATAAGAAAATAAAAATAATTAAAAAAGGAGGATAAACTCTTGAATTTATTATTTTTTATTCTTGGAGCTTTATTCATTAGTTTTATAAACCCAATAGCAGATGAATTATGTAATTTAATATTAACAATTATTGAAACCGAGAAAGGAAAATTTGCAATAAAAATAGCTGAGTATAATAAAAAGGTTATAGAACTAAAAGGAAAAGAAGAGAAAGAAACTGCTAATGTCATTGGTTTTCAATATTATCCAGATGATTATGTTGAAGATGATGAGCAGGAAGAGGATGATGATTAACTATGAACTATTATTTTTATGATACCAGTAGTTTAATTCTCAATGCCGACAATCTTTTTGATACAAAAGGAAGAATTGTTATATCTTCAATTTCTTTATCAGAATTAGAAAATATAAAAACTCAGAATCGTGATATTGAGACTAAACAAACTGTACAAAGATTAGCTGATATTTTAAGTGCAAATAAAGATAAATATGATACTTATATTTTTAATACACATATGTTAACACCAATGATAGAAGCTGATCTTGAAATTAATAACGATACCAAAATATTAGCTTGCGCTTTTGATTATGATAAAAATATACATCCAGATGAAACATATTTTGTTACTAATGATTTATCATTATCAAATATTGCAAATTTATTTTTTGGAGAAGATTGTATCTTAAAAGCAGAAGATTTAGATAAAGATACTTATCGAGGATATAAAGAAATTGAAATGTCTGAAAATGAGTTAGCTGATTTTTATGGAGATATGAATGTAGGTATTAATAAATATAAATTAATTCCTAATGAATATATTATTTTAAAAGATTCATATGGCAATATTATAGATTAGTATTGTTGGAATGGTGAAGATTATAGAAAAGTAAAATATTCTGCTTTTAAATCAAAATGGTTTGGAGAAGTAAAACCATTTAAAGGAGATATTTATCAGTTATTAGCTGTTGATAGTTTAGTTAATAATCAAATTAGTTTAATTAATGGCCCAGCTGGTTCTGGTAAAACATATCTTTCTTTATCTTATTTATTTTCTTTATTAGATAAAGGAAGTATTGATAAAATTGTAATTTTTTGTAATACAGTAGCAACTAAAAATTCTGCAAAATTAGGATATTATCCTGGGACTAGAGATGAAAAACTTTTAGATTCACAAATTGGAAATCTTTTAATGAGTAAACTTGGTAGTCGATATGAAGTTGAAAGATTAATTGAAGAAGAATTATTAATACTTCTTCCTTTTTCTGATTTAAGAGGTTATGATACTAGTGGAATGAAAGCTGGAGTATATATTTCTGAAGCACAAAATCTTGATATAACTCTTATGAAATTAGGATTATAGCGAGTTGGTTCAGATTGTATATGCATTATTGATGGAGATATGGAAACTTAGGTTGATGATATTCATTTTACTGGAATCAATAATGGTATGCGACGTGCTTCTAAAGTATATCGTGGAGCAGATATTTTCGGTTAGGTTGAATTACGAAATATACATAGATCAAAAATTGCACAATTGGCACAATTAATGTAAAAGTCTTGTTACGAACAAGACTTTTTTCTTTTGGAGGTAAAAATATATGAAATATACAATTACGAATCCTCCCATTAGCTGTCTTTTAAGTAAGGCTAGCGCAACAAAAATGAATATTAAAGGTATTATTATCCATTTAGCAAATTTAAATAATCCTAAATTAAATGTATATATTTAGCCACAAAATGATGCTAAAAATAAATAGGAAATATTAAATTTACTAGGTGAAAATACCAAATGGCTAGGACCTATAGTAGCCAATAGTGTTCATGCCAGAATTGGACAAACAAAAGATAATAATATTATTTCTATTTAGGTTATGCCTTGGTATAATAAAGGTAATCGTTGCGGAAGTGGAACTTTAGGTTCTTGCAATGATGGTTGGATTCAAATAGAAATTTGCAGTGATGATATGAATCATAAAAATTATTTTAATAATGTTTATTAGGAACTTATTGAATTAATTTCTTATTTATGTAAAGTTTTCAATTTAAATCCAAGAGGAGATAAAGTTATTTTAGATCATTCAAAAGCATTTTCATTAGGTTTTGCAAATAATGAAATAAATATTTCTAATTGGTTTAATAAATTTGGAAAAACATTAGATGATATTATAAAAGATACAGCTAAAAACTTAGGTTATTCAGATATTACTAATGTCACTGAATCTTATTAGAAACAAGTTACAACTGATTTAAATATTCGTCAAAAACCAACAATAGCATCTCCAATAGTAGGAAAACTTCTTACTGGAGAAGTAATTACTATTAATGCAATAGAAGGTAATTGGTGCAGATTACAAAATAATAGTGGTTGGGTTTCTAATAAATATTTAAGTGATGAAATAGTTAGTTTAGAAATTAATAAAATTGCGGGATCTAAAAAAGGACTTGTTGGAGATACTGATGCAGAAAAAATTTGGAATTATTTATATGCGGCGATCGGTAATGAGTTCGGTGTAGCTGGCCTTATGGGCAATATGAAAGCAGAGTCCGCACTTAAATCAAATAATCTTCAACAAAGCTATGAAAGAAAATTAGGTTTTACAGATGAATCATATACTACAGCAGTAGATAATGGCACATATACAAACTTTGTTTATGATAAAGCAGGATATGGTTTAGTTCAATGGACCTATTGGAGCTTAAAAGAAGGACTTTATAAATATGCAAAACAATAGAAAAAATCTATTGGCGATTTAGAAATGCAATTAGAGTTTTTATGCAAACAATTATCAAAAGATTATTCTGCTGTTTGGAATACTTTAAAATTAGCAACAAATGTTTCTGAAGCTTCAAATGCTGTTTTATTAAAATTTGAAAGACCTGCTGATTAGAGTGAAAAAGTTTAGAAAAAACGTGCTGATTATGGTTTAGAATATTATAATCAATTTTCTCAAAAAATTAAAAATAGTACTCAAATTGAATTAGAAGGTACTAATTTAGGTAGCGTTTTAATAGGACATGCTTCGGTTGATGAAAATGGTCGTTCTACTGGTGGAATAGCCGGAGATCAAACAGGAAAAGAATTATGTATTCGTTCTTGGTATAATAAACCTTGGATAAAAGTTTTTAGACCTATTTCTGAAATTAATGCAGAAGCTATTGCAAGTGCTATGGAAGCTGCTTGTGAAAACGAACATATTGGATATAATCAATTTGATAGAAAGAGTTTATATGATGCAGCTAAGAAAGTTAATTTTGATTTAAACAAAATCACAACTGATTGTAATACAGATGGATCTGCTTTAGTGGCTGTATGTATTAATGCTGCTAATATTCCAGTTTCTGCAACAATGACTACAGCAACCGAAGAAAAAATTCTTTCAAGAACTGCAGCTTTTTAGATTTTAACTAGTTCTGAATATTTAACTTCAAGTCAATACCTAAAACGTGGAGATATACTCTTAGCTAATGGACACACTGCTATTGTATTATCTAATGGACAAAAGATTGTTGAAAAATTAAAAAATACTAAACAAAATGAAAATAATAAATATGCAGGACAAGCAATTGGAACAGCTATATCATTAGAAAATATGAATGTTAGAACTGGTGCTGGTTCAATTTATAAAGTAATTGGTAATTTATCAAAAAATAATAGAGTTGAAGTTTTAGGTATTACCTCGACAGGATGGTTAAAAATTATTTGGCCTAAATCTACTTCTGGATATGCATATGTTTCTAATGCAGGTGGAAAATATTTTACATATACACCAAATACAAATGCTCCTACAATTATGGGTACACCAGTATTAGAAATGTTTAATATTAAAGTTGAAGCTGATGCATTAAATGTTAGAAAATTACCTGATGTAAATTCTCCTGTTTAGGCAATTATTAAAAAAGGTAGTACTCATACCATTATTGAAACTTTAAATAATTGGGGACATTTAAAGTCTGGTGGTTGGATTAGTTTGATGTATACAAAGAGGGTATGATATTATGACTGAAAAAGAGAGAGAAAGTATTTTACAAGAAGAAAAAGAATGGAAAGAAGATAAAATGTATTTAGAAAAGTAGAAAAAAATAATTGAAGAAAA
>JAJBWD010000354.1:0-25509 GCA_032907345.1 Bacillota bacterium
ATGGAAAATCAAATTTTAGTTTACAAAGAGAAAAAAATAAAAAGTCACCTTTTCAGGTGACTATTTTTTAATGTAATCCAAAATACCGATGCTTTTTTCTAGGCACCTATCGCTTCGATAGGTGGGTGCCCTCACAGATTCTTCTATCTCCTTAATGCCAAAATGGTCTCATAAAAGGTACATATCCAAATCTAAATATCGAGCTCCCTTGCTTATAATGTAGGTCGAAGATAAAAAGCTTCTCGAATATTTCAGAAATATTTACTTTTCTGGTGCGGAGGATGGGACTTGAACCCACACGGTCTCCCATACGCCCCTCAAACGTACGCGTCTGCCATTCCGCCACCACCGCATCACAAGATATATTATACTAGAATTTATAATTTAGTCAAGACTGTAAAGCCACTTATATATACTGTAATTAGTCTTAACCCTTTTTATATATTTGTCAGTTTCTTTAAAAGGTATATAGGACAAATTCTCTCCATCCTTTGAAAATTCCTCATCGCTGAGCCATTTTTTAACATTTGTCCTGCCTCCATTATATGCAGCTAGTACCAGGTCAGTTTTTCCATTAAACTCCTTGCTTAAATCCTTAACATACCAGCAGCCTATCTTTATATTTATCTCCGGATCATATAATGATTCTTTTTTAAAATCTTCTATTCCCATTTTTTTAGCAGCCCAAACCGCAGTAGGTTCGGTTATCTGCATAAGTCCAAAAGCATCCTTGTGGGATCTGGCATCTTTCTCATAATTACTTTCAGCCCTTATTATTGCAGCCACCAAATATGGATCTATATTAAATTCTTTTGAGTAGGTTGTTATATAAGACTTATAATTTAAAACATATATCTTTCTAAGTATCGGCTTTATATTTATTATAAACACAAAAGCTATTATTAATAAGATAAATCTAATCCTCTTTTTTTGTCTCATCCTCTAACTCCCTGAAAATCTTATTAAATTGTTCCTTTAAATATACTTTATCTCTGTCATTATAAATAACATAGTCAGATTTCTTTCTTTTGTCATCAAGTGGAAGCTGAGAAAATATCCTTTCCTCAGCATCTTTCTGTGACAAGTTATCTCTTTCCATAAGCCTTTTTAACTGAAGTTTTTCATCCAGATAAACAAGAATTACCTTATCCATATCCTTGTCTAAATCATTTTCAAATAAAGTAGGAGCATCAACTATTATTATCCTGTCACCTAAGATTATCCTGTCATTAACTCTCTTAATTATCTCCTGTTTTATATATGGAATAATTATTTTTTCCAGCTTTTCTTTTTCTTTTTTATCTGAAAAAACCAGCCTGCCTAACTTTTTTCTATCAATTCCACTGCCGGGAACATACTCGCTTCCAAATTCAGTTTTTATCCTGCTTATAATATCAGGATAAATAATTAAAACTTCCCTGCTTATTATGTCTGCATCTATTACATTTATACCTTTTTCTTTAAACATATTGGATACTGTACTTTTCCCTGTTGCTATACCGCCTGTAAGTCCAATGACTAGTGTCCTATTTTGCTTCATACCAGGTATCTCCTTCGTTAATATCTACTAAAAGAGGCACTTTTAAATCCAGTACATGCTCCATTTCCTGTTTAACTATTTCCTTAACCTGTTTCTCTTCTTCTTTATAAACATTTAATATAAGTTCATCGTGAACCTGAAGTATTATCCTTGATTTTAATTTATGAGATATTAAACTTTTATATACGTTAACCATGGCCAGCTTAATGATATCTGCTGCACTTCCCTGTATTGGAGTATTCATGGCCAGCCTTTCTCCAAAGGATTTTACTATCTTATTGCTGTCATTTATCTCAGGGATATACCTTCTCCTGTTTAATATGGTTGTTACATATCCCTTTTCCTTTGCTTCTGATACTATATCCGTAAGATACTTCTTTACATTTGGATATCTTTCAAAATAGGTATCAATATATAACTTAGCTTCCTTTTTTGATATATTAAGATCCTGGGACAGTGAAAAATCACCAATTCCGTAAACTATTCCGAAATTAACAGCTTTCGCCCTGCTTCTTAGAAGAGGAGTCACTTCATCTAAAGGAACATTAAACACTTCAGAGGCTGTTTTTGTATGAATATCTATTCCTTCCTTAAAGGCAGTTATGAAATTACCATCATCTGCTATATGAGCCAAAACTCTAAGCTCAATCTGAGAATAGTCAGCAGATAGTATTATAGAATTCTCTTCCGGGATAAATACCTTTCTTATTTCTCTGCCCAGCTCATATTTAATTGGTATATTCTGCAGGTTCGGCTCAGTGCTGGAAAGCCTGCCTGTGGTTGTAAGGGTTTGGTTAAAGCTGGAGTGTATTTTCTCATCACTGTCTATTACAGCTTTAAGTCCCTCAATATAGGTTGAATATATTTTTGCTATCTGCCTGTAGTACATTATTTTTTCTATTATAGGATGCTTATCCCTAAGCTTTTCTAATACCTCAGCATTTGTTGAGTAACCTGTTTTTGTTTTCTTTATTACCGGAAGATCCAGCTTTTCAAACAGGATTTTTCCCAGCTGTTTTGGGGAATTAATATTAAATTCTTCTTCAGAGAGTGTGTAAATTTCACTTTCTGTCCTTTTTATCTCACCTGAGAAAGTTACCTCCAGTTCATCTAATTTTGCTCTGTTTACCCTGAAGCCTTCCTGCTCCATATGACTTAAGACCTTCATAAGAGGCATCTCCACATTATAAAAAAGGTTATTAAGATCCAATTCATTTAGCTTTTCTGTAAGAACGGAATAAAGCTCATTCAGCTTACTTGCTTCTGCTGTTTTAATCTCTTCCTGTTCTCCTTTAATTTCAGCCATCAGATAGTACTGGACTAAATCTGTAACAGAATAATTCCCTTTTGAAGCATCAATAAGATAGGCTGCAATATTTGTATCAAATAATTGGCCTTTCATATCTATGTCCAGCTTTCTAAGGGAGGTAAGCAGATTTTTCATATTGTGAGCTGTTTTATTTATTTTTTCGTCTTCAAATACATCCTTTAGAGGCTTGATATCTGTTTCATCATTTAAATCAAGGATATATACTTTATCTTTAATCCCCAAATAAAGCTTATTCAGCTTCATCTTTGAAAGAACATTTTCATCTGATATCAGATAATTAATAAAAATGCTGCCTTCAATTATCTCTTTAATCCTATCTAAATCTGAAATTTTTATACATTCACTTTCTGTTTCTATTTTTTTATTTTCTGAAGGAAGCTTAGATAAAAGCGATCTGAATTCAAGGTCTACAAAAAGCTTTCTAAGGCCTGCTGCATCATATTCTTTTTTAGATTTTATGCTGTCTAAATCTATATCTATGGGAACGTTTTTCATGATAGTTGCCAGTTTCTTGCTGAATATTGCCTGCTCTCTGTACTCTATAAGGCTTTCTTTTATTTTCTTTCCTGAAATATTATCAACATTATCAAGAACATTTTCTATGGATTTATATTCTCCTATAAGCTTGAAAGCAGTTTTACTTCCTATTCCCGGAACTCCCGGAATATTATCTGAAGCATCACCCATAAGACCCTTAACATCAATAAACTCTGTTGGAGTTACCCCAAACTCGCTTATCATCCTATCCTTATCATAAATCTCTTTTTCAGATATGCCTTTTTTCGTAATAACCACAAATACATTATCATCACAAAGCTGCAGGGCATCTTTGTCTCCTGTAACAATATATACATCAATATCTCTTACTTTAGCATATTCTGACAAGGTTCCTATAAGGTCATCAGCTTCAAAGCCCTCTTCCTCATATATATTTATAGAGAGAAGCCTGAGCATATCCTTAACTACGGGGAACTGCTCCCGAAGCTCATCTGCCATCCCCCGTCTTCCGGCCTTGTAATCTTCATATTCTTTATGCCTGAAGGTATTTCTGTTTACGTCAAAAGTAGATACTATGTAATCCGGCTTTATTTCCTCCACCATCTTAAAAAGCATAGTAGTAAATCCATATATGGCATTTGTATGTAAACCGCTGTTTGTATTCATAGGAGGCATAGCGTAAAAGGCTCTGTTCATCAAGCTGTTTCCATCTAATATCAGTAGTTTTTCTTTATTCATATTATTCCTCCAAAATTTCTTAACTAAGGAAATTACATAATAACATTTTGGTAGATTTTTGAATTATACAATTATCTCTACTAAGAGAAATCAAAAATCAAGAATTTCCCTATATATATTCTACACATATTTTCAAAATAAATCACTTATGAATTTATTTTCTGCAGCAAAAGTTTATAAATTCATCCATAAAGCTGTTTTCCTTAAGATATACAAAATTAAATTCCCTGTTAAAAGTCATGTTTTTAACCTTCATCGTTTTTATTGCGCTGCTTTTAAGCTCTTTTTTTATGGTTTCCTTTGATATTATGGAAAATCCCATATTATTTTCAACAAGTGATTTTATGGCACTTATGCTTCCAATCTCCATTATTCCCTTAAAGGAATTTATATCTATACCAGCGGATTTAAATCTTTCTTCTGTCAGCTCCCTGGTGCCTGACCCTTTTTCCATCAGAATCAGATTTTCAGAAAACAGCTCATTTATGTATACTTCTTTCCTGCTGCTTAATTTATTCTCCGGTGATATGGCAAGTACCAGATTGTCCTCCTTAAACTTTTTATACTTAAACTTACTCCTGTTAAATGCTCCTTCTACTAATCCAAAGTCTATGCTTTCCTTTACAAGACTTTTTAGTATTTCCTCTGTATTATTTACATTTAACAGGATATCTATATTAGGGTATATTTTCTTATATTGCCCCAGTATAGGGGGAAGGACATAGCCTCCTATGGTCATGGAAGCTCCAATGCTGTATGTTTTTATTATGGCAGATTTATTGTGCAGCCTGTTCTCAATAGATGAGTATAGAAGTTCAATTTGTTCCGCATATTTTAGCAGGATTTCTCCTTCCTCCGTAAGCTTTAAATCTCTGCTGTTTTTTTCAATTAAGTCAACACCATAATAATCTTCCAGATACTTTATATGCTGTGAAACTGCCGGCTGGGTTATATTTAGTATTTTTGATGCCTTAGTATAACTTTTTGTCTTAGATAATGTTATAAAAGTATTTAATCTTATATCCATAATAAGCTCCGTTATAAATATTTTTTATTATAAATTATATCATATAAGTTTTGCTTATAGACTTATAAATAATAATAATTTGATTTTATGCTGCTTGGCTTTTATTATTAAAAAGTAATTAATAATTAGGAGTTGATAAAATGAAATTTATAAAAGAAAACTGGAAAGGAATATTGTTTTCACTTATTATTGCCCTTATTGCAAATTATCTGGGAAAGCTCCTTCCTGTTATCGGAGGACCGGTATTTGGAATAGTTATAGGAATAATAATAAATAATACATTTGGCAAAATGGAAGGAACAGAAAAAGGTATAAGTTTTACATCTAAGAAGGTGCTGCAGCTGTCTATTATTTTGCTTGGAGCCTCTCTTTCTTTATCCCAGGTTTTAAAAACCGGAATGGAATCGCTGTATGTTATGATTTTTACGCTGTCAACTGCATTCTTATCTGCTTATATATTCGGAAAACTTTTTAATGTTCCGGGAAATTTAAAATCACTAATCGGAGTTGGAACAGCTATCTGCGGCGGTTCTGCTATTGCTGCCATATCACCAATTATTGAGGCAGATGATATGGAAATAGCATACTCCATATCTACCATATTTCTTTTTAATTTAATGGCAATATTCATATTTCCAGCCATGGGCCATATGCTTAATTTTTCTGACAAGGCTTTCGGTCTTTGGGCAGGTACTGCAATAAATGATACTTCTTCAGTAGTGGCTGCAGGTTACTCTTACAGTAATGCTGCAGGAGCCTATGCAACTATTGTAAAACTTACAAGAACTACTATGATTATACCAATATCTCTTATATTCACTTTTGCCGCTGCAATGAAAAAGAAAAAAGAATCCAAAGGATCAAAAATAAACTATTCTTTTAAGAAGGTTTTCCCCTGGTTCGTTCTTGGTTTTTTAGCTGCTTCCATTTTAAATACCTTTGGAATATTAAGCGGCGCCTTAGCTTCTAATATAAGCTCTCTTGGAAAATTTATGATAGTTATGGCTTTATCTGCAATAGGCTTAAATTCTGACTTTAAGCAAATGAAGAAAACCGGACTAAAGCCAATATTTTTAGGGCTTATTGTATGGTTCAATGTAGCTGTTGTCAGCCTTATTGTTCAGTTTATTACAAGGCAGATATAAACTAAGGAGGCAGATTAATCCGCCTCCTTTAATTTTTCCTCAATGTATTTTTGTACATTATCATCAATACAGCCATTTTTAACAGCTGACAAAATAACTATTCTATCATTATTACTTTCAATTACATATTGTGTATCATTTTTCGATTCTATTTTATTTATTGCTTTAAATGATTTAGAATCCGTTTTTATCAGCTTATTTTCTGAAGATGACATAGTATTGTATATAATAATATTAATCCTTTTGCCATCAAATGATAAATCATAAATATGTTCAGGGTAATCCAATAATAATTTTCCAAGTCTTTCATCATAATTATAGCTTACAATTCGAATTTTTTCCTTTTCTCCATTCTTAACACTACTGATAAAACTCTCTAACTTATCCAGATTATAATACTTGTTGCCACAGTAAATATCAATTACATTATTATTTTTATAGGCATTTTTAATGCTATAGGGTAATGAAACATATTTATCTGATGAACATCCAAAAAGTAGAACTAAAAATACAAAAGTGAGTAAACCTACATACCTTTTCATAATCTGATGACCCTCTTTATTATTTATTAAATATATATTTTAATTCCCCCGAGCCTGAAATAAAGTAATATGTTATTAACATTCCCTTATTAATTAGCTATTTTTGTCAATATATATTTTTAATGCTTTTATTGAGAGTACTAAAGCATAAATTGTAAGAATCACTATGGCAATTATGGGAATATACATTACAGCAACGAATAACCAGCCACTTAAAATACTCATAATAAATCCTCCTTGTATCTCTATATACTATATACTATATAATACAATTATAACATTATTTGGCTTATTACTCAATTTACAATCTTACAACATTGTCCTTAACAGGAACAAACGGGAATCCCAATTGAGATTCCCGTTAAATATTTTAATATCATTTATCTTAAATTAATCAGCTTTCACCTTGCCCATTCTTATAAATAGATTTCCCTTAACAAATAAATATAATATAAAAATCAATATTCCCGATAAGCTTATAAGCTGGGCAATCCGGAATGGTCCTATCATTAAGCTGTCCGTCCTCAGTCCCTCAATAAAAAATCTTCCAAGAGAATACAGCCCGATGTAGGAAAAGAAAACCATTCCCTTTTCTTTTCTATTTTTTAAAATGTAAAGAAGAATTAAAAAAATTGATAAATTCCAGATTGATTCATATAAAAATGTAGGGTGGTAGTATGTTCCTTCAATGTACATTCCATTTTGAATAAACAAAGGGAAATGCTTAATAAACTCGTAGGATACCGGTCCTCCATGGGCCTCACTGTTCATGAAATTCCCCCATCTTCCTATAGCCTGGGCAAGTATAATAGATGGCGCTGCTGTATCCAGAAGCTCCATAAGATTTATTTTCTTTACCTTAGTATAAATAAATGCAGCTAAAACCCCGAATATAATTCCTCCATGAATAGCTAGTCCACCTTGTCTTATATTTAAAACCTGAGAAATATTCTCCCTGTAATAGCTGAAATTAAAGAGTACATAATAAAGCCTGGCTCCTATTATTCCTGCAGGTAAAGCTATAAAAGCAGTATCAAAAATATCGTCAAAGCTGACACTCCTAAATTTGCAGGTTTTGCTTGCTGTAAGAAAGGCTATAAGTATTCCTGTTGCTATTAATATACCATACCACCTGATATCTAGTCCCAAAATTTTGAATGCTGTTGGATTCATTAAATCACCTCACAGCAATTATACATTAATATCATATATAAGGAAAATGAATAATTTTACAAAAAAAAGAGAAGTTTCACCTCTCCTTTTCACTGTAGAAATTTCTTAATTTCATAATTTAGTTACCGAGTTAAATTATAAACCAGGTTTAAGCTAAATAATCTATACTTTGTCCTCCAGCTAATAAAAATTTCAGTCTAAAATCATGAATCTTTTTATCAATCATTGATTGGCCGCACTGAAATGTAACTTTAGTTGAATAAAGGTTTAGCTTACCTACATTTATAGTATTCTCTTCACCTACATCGACTTTCCAGCCATTCATTATAAATTCCCCTTGATCTGTTTTTTCACCGCCTATACCCATAAAATAATTTATAATTTTCATTCTTCTCATTCCCCGAACCTCTATAGTTTTCTCAGCAGTTATCATAATACACATCCTAAATCTACTTACATTGTATTATATTTCTATTATTATAATTTATCCCATTAATTTTAATATTTATAAAAAAAGAGAGGTTTTCCTCTCTAATTTAATCAAAATATTCGCTTAATGCTCTGAAGTTTATTTCAGTTCCCTCTTTTTCAATTTTTATTGCTTCTAAAAATACTTTTGCAGTATCCATGGAGGTAAATACAGGAACCCTGTATTCTGAAGCTTTTCTCCTTAATCTGAATCCATTTCTGTCTTTCGTGTTTCCTTTTGTAGGAGTATTTATTATTAATTTAATATCTCCGTCTTTGATAAGCTTATGTGCCTTACTGTATTCTAAAATCCTGCAGTCTATTCCTGATTTTATTAAATCTTCTCCGGTTCCCGGTGAGGCATATATCTTAAACCCTAAATCCTGATACATTTTTACAATGGCCTCTCCCTCATCTTTATCCTGGATTTTCAGGGATATATACAAGCTGCCATCCTTTGGTATTTTAAATCCTGCAGCTTTAAATCCTTTATACAAAGCAATATTAAGTTCATTATCAACCCCCAGAACTTCTCCTGTGGACTTCATTTCAGGGCTAAGATAAGTATCTACGTCTGAAAGTTTTTCAGTGGAGAATACCGGTACCTTTACAGCATATAAATTTTTATTCTCTTTAAGCCCAGTCCCAAACTCCATATCCGTAAGCTTTTTGCCCAGCATTATATCTACTGCGATTTTTACCATAGGAATTTTAGTTACTTTGCTTAGAATAGGAACTGTTCTTGATGCTCTTGGGTTAACTTCAATTACATATACCTTTTCTCCGTCATAGACATACTGGATATTAACCAATCCCTGAACGTTTAATTTCTTTGAGATTTTCTCGGTATAGCTTACCAGATTGCCTATAGTATCCTTACTTAAGGTTACCGTTGGATAGACTGTTATGCTGTCCCCTGAATGAACCCCTGTTCTTTCCACATGCTCCATTATTCCTGGAATAAGTATATTATCTCCGTCGCAAAGTGCATCAACTTCAATTTCCGTTCCCTTTATATATTTGTCAATAAGAACCGGCTGATCCTTATTTATGCTTACTGCCTCTTTCAAATATCTAATCAGGCTCTCATCATCATATATTACTTCCATAGCCCTTCCCCCTATTACATAGGAAGGTCTGACAAGAACCGGGTATTTTATTTTAGCAACTGCTGCCTTTGCCTCTTCTATATCTGTAACAGCTACGCCTTCCGGAACCGGGATTTCAAGTTCTTCAAGAAGCAGTCTGAATTTATCTCTGTCCTCAGCCAGATCTATAGCATGAAAGCCGGTTCCTATTATGTTAACATTTCTTTTATTTAGCTCATAGGCTAAGTTCAGTGAAGTCTGTCCTCCGAACTGAACGATAACTCCTTCAGGTTTTTCCTTTCTTATAACATTCATAACATCATCTATATACAGTGACTCAAAATACAGTTTATCTGAAGTATCGAAATCCGTACTAACAGTCTCCGGATTATTATTTATTATAACTGCCTTGTAGCCAGCTTCTCTAATGGCCCATACTCCATGAACTGAGCAGTAATCAAATTCTATTCCCTGGCCTATTCTGATTGGACCGGAGCCTATAACCAGAATCTTTTTATCATTATCTTTCGGGCTTTCATCTTGTGAGTCATAACAAGAATAGAAGTATGGGGTTTCCGACTGAAATTCTCCGCTGCAGGTATCTACCATTTTATACACCGGGAACATATTGTTATCTTTTCTTAATTCATCCAATTTATCTTCTTCAAGTCCTGAGAAGAAACATATTTCCCTGTCTGTAAAGCCCATTTTTTCAGCTTCCTTTACAGCCTCTTTCAGGTTTTCACCCTTTTTTAGTTTTCTTTCCACATTAATAATATTTTCAATTCCTGATAAAAACCACATATCAATTCTTGTTTTTTCGTGGATCAAATCTATGGAAATTCCTTTTCTTACTGCTTCTGCAATTGCGAATATTCTCTCGTCATCGCATTTAAGTATCTTACTTAAAAGCTGATCCTTGTTTAATTTATTGAAGCTTTTAAGTCTGAGCCCTGTAAGTCCTCCCTCCAGGCAGGTTACAGCTTTAATAAGGGCACTTTCAAAATCTCTTGATATTGCCATAACTTCACCGGTTGCCTTCATCTGAGTTCCTAATTTTCTTTCTGCTCCTTTAAATTTATCAAAGGGCCATTTGGGAATCTTAACTACAACGTAATCAAGTACCGGTTCAAAGCAGGCACTAGAGCTTTTTGTTACATAGTTTTTAAGCTCATCCAAAGAGTAACCTATGGCTATTTTTGCCGCTATTTTAGCTATTGGATATCCTGCAGCTTTTGAGGCCAGGGCTGAGGATCTGCTTACTCTTGGGTTTACCTCTATAATATAATAGTCCTCATTAAAAGGACTCAGAGCAAACTGGATGTTACATCCTCCCTGAATTCCCAAGCTTCTTATTATTTTAATTGCAGCTGCTCTAAGCATCTGATATTCCTTATCTCTTAGAGTCTGACAGGGAGCAATTACTATGCTGTCTCCTGTGTGAACTCCCACCGGGTCAAAATTTTCCATACTGCATATTATGATGCAGTTGTCTTTCTTATCTCTTATAACCTCCAGCTCAATTTCCTTCCAGCCAGCCACGCTTTTCTCAAGCAGTATCTGTCCTATTGGACTCATTTTAAGTCCTTTATCACATATCTCAAGCAGCTCTTTCTCATTGTCTGCTATTCCGCCGCCGGTTCCCCCTAAAGTAAAGGCTGGTCTTATTATAAGGGGATACCCACATTTATTTGCAAACTCCAGACTTTCCGTAAGTGAATGAGTTATTACGCTCATTGGAACAGGCTCCCCAATTTCCAGCATAAGCTTTTTAAATTCTTCTCTGTCTTCTGCTTTATTTATTACATTAAAGTCTACTCCAAGCAGTTTAACATTATATTTATCTATAATTCCTTCATAGTATAATTTTGACGCCAGGTTTAGAGCAGTCTGTCCTCCAAAACCTGCCAGTATTCCGTCCGGTCTTTCCTTTTCTATTATCTTTTCTACTGAATCTATTGTAAGAGGCTCTATATAAACTCTGTCTGCAATATGGTAGTCCGTCATAATTGTTGCCGGGTTGCTGTTTATAAGTATAGTCTCTATTCCTTCTTCTTTAATTGCCTTGCAGGCTTGAGTACCTGAATAGTCAAATTCTGCCGCCTGACCTATAATTATCGGTCCTGAGCCTAAAATCATAACCTTTTTAAGGCTTTTATCTAATGGCATTATTTCTCCTCCTTCATCATCTGAATGAATTTATCGAACAGATAAGTTGTATCATCAGGTCCTGGTGCTCCTTCCGGGTGGAACTGAACTGAAAATACAGGAAGAGATGTATGTCTTATTCCTTCAACCGTATTATCATTCAGGTTTTTATGTGTAATTATCATATCCCCGGTAAGGCTTTCCGGATCTACTGCATATCCGTGATTTTGAGAGGTTATATATGCTCTGTCTCTTTCTATGTCATATACCCCATGGTTGCTTCCCCTGTGGCCGAACTTCATTTTATATGTATCCGCACCTAGAGCCAGGGCTATTATCTGGTGCCCAAGACATATTCCGAACATTGGAACCTTTCCAAACAGTTCTTTTGCCGTTTTTATTGAATTCTCTGCCAGCTTAGGATCTCCGGGTCCATTACTTAAGAGTACTCCATCAGGCTTTATTCCTAGAATATCTTCCGGTCTTGCATCGTGAGGAAAGACTGTAATATTGCAGTTTCTCTCTTTAAGATTTTCAATAATGTTATTCTTTACCCCAAAATCTATAAGGGCAACATTAAAGTCCTTACCTTCAATACTATATTTTTCTTTTGTTCCAACCTTTTTCATCCAGTCATCGGGCTGGTTATATGATTTTACTAATTCATCTAATTTTTCTATTGAAATATCCTGATTAGAAATAACACATTTCAAAGTTCCGTTTTCCCGGATTTTTTTAGTAATTTGTCTTGTATCCACATCTGAAATGCCGACTATTTTCATTTTGATGAGCATGTCTTCGATAGAGCCTTCACTTTTGAAATTTGAAGGAGCTTTTGAAAAAGTTCTGACTACAAAACCTGAAGCATGAACCTTAGGAGATTCTTTATCTTCTATGTTTGTTCCGTAGTTTCCTATGAGAGGATAGGTCATTGTAATTATCTGTCCTGCATAAGATGGATCTGTAAGTATCTCCTGATAACCTGTCATAGAAGTATTAAATACCAGTTCTCCTATGCTGGTGCCTATATATCCAAAGCCGCAGCCTTCAATGAGCGTCCCATCCTCCAAGTATAATATTCCCTTCATCATAACACCTCTTAAATTATTTCTTATAATTATACATATAACTTTATATTTATGCAAGGTATTAATGAAGGTTTTTTGATTTATTTTTCTCTTTTTCTTAGTTCATTTTTAATATCCTCTATTTTAACTCCTCTGTCTTCCATCAATACCAGTACATGGTAGACTAAATCTGATATCTCATAGGTAAGTTCTTCCTTGCTGTTGTTTTTTGCAGCTATTATGACTTCGCTGGATTCCTCCCCTACTTTTTTGCATATTTTATCAACCCCTTTGGTGAGGAGGTAATTAGTATAGGAACCCTCAATAGGATTATCTTTTCTGTTTTTTATAACCGCTGCTACGCTTTCCAGCACGCTGTCATCCCACTTTGGACTTTCTGTTTTCTTTATGATATTAAAAAAACAGGTTTTGCTTCCGGTATGGCAGGCAGGTCCATTTTGCTTTACCAGTATAAGAAGAGTATCTCCATCACAGTCGTATTTAATATCCTCTACAGTCTGGCAGTTACCTGAAGTTTCTCCTTTATTCCAAAGCTTTTTTCTGCTCCTGCTGAAAAACCAGGTCTTTCCTGTTTCTATTGTTTTATTTAAAGATTTCTCATTCATGTAAGCCAGCATAAGAACCTTTCCTGTTTCTATATCCTGAATTATTGCCGGAACTAACCCTTTTTCATCGTATTTTATATTTATTTCTTCCATTTCATTCACCTTCTGATTACAATATCATTTTCTGATAAATATTTTTTTAAATCCATAATGTTAATCTCACCATAATGAAATACTGAAGCTGCCAGGGCTGCATCTGCTTTTCCTTCTCTTAGTACATGAAGAAAGTCTTCCATTTTCCCAGCTCCACCGGAAGCTATAACAGGAATTTTAACTCTTTCTGATATCTCTCTTGTAAGTTCTATTTCATATCCATCCTTAATACCATCTGTATTTATACAGTTTAAAACAATTTCACCGGCGCCTAAGTCTTCACCCTGCAGTGCCCATGTAACAGCATCAATTGAGCATTCTTTTCTGCCTCCGTTTATATATACCTTCCACTCGCCTTTTTCATTTTTCCCTGCATCTATGGAAAGTACTACGCACTGACTTCCAAACTTTAAAGCGGCTTCTTTAATTATGCCCGGATTATTAACAGCAGCTGAGTTTACAGACACCTTATCTGCTCCTGATCTTAAAACCAGATTAAAGTCATCTACTGTCCTTATTCCTCCTCCAATGGTAAAGGGAATATTAACAGCCTCTGCAGTCTTCTCCACCATATCAAGGAATATATTTCTTTCTTCGTTGGAGGCGGTAATGTCATAGAAAACCAGTTCATCTGCTCCGTTTTTACTGTAGAATTCTGCTAATTTAACAGGATCATCCACATCCACAAGATTTTTAAATTTCTGTCCTTTAACTACTCTTCCTTTATTTACATCCAGGCAGGGAATTATTCTCTTTGCTAACATAAGATATCCTCCAAATTAATGTGGCCTGTATATAGAGCCTTTCCAATTATGGCTCCATAAAGATCAGCTTCTTTAAGTTTTAGTATGTCCTCATTATCTTTTATTCCTCCGGAGGCTATTATGTCAAGACTAGTTTTTTCGTTTAATTCCATAAGAGTTTTAAAATCCGGGCCCATCATCATGCCGTCTCTTGATATGTCAGTAAATACCAAAGTTTTAAGACCATATTCTTCAAACTCTTTAGAAAGGTCAAGTACCTTATAAGGTGTAACTTCAGTCCAGCCCTTAACAGCCGCATATCCATCCTTTGCATCAATGGATACAACTATTTTTTCACCATGTTTACTTATTGTTTCTTTTAAAAACTCCCTGTTTTCTATGGCTGCAGTTCCGAGAATTACCCTGTCTATACCAAGGTTCAGCGCTTCTTCAATATCTGAAAGGGATCTTATTCCTCCTCCCAGCTGAACAGGAATAGAAATATTATCTGCTATTTTTTTAACAGCTGCCATATTGTCTCCGGCAAGTCCAAAAGCTCCGTCTAAATTAACAATATGTATAAATTCAGCACCTTTTGATTCCCAAAGCCTAGCTGCCATAAGGGGCTCATCATTATATATGGTTGCACTGTCCCAGACTCCTTTTTGAAGTCTTACACACTTTCCGTTTTTTATGTCAACAGCAGGAAATATTATCATTTAATCATCCCTCCTATATCTGCTAATAATTTTCGCCCTAGATCTCCGCTTTTTTCAGGATGAAACTGCATTCCGATAATATTATCATGCCTTACCATTGCAGGAACTCTTACTCCATAATCCGTATAAAGCAGAACTTCCTTTGAATCTTCCGGCTTTGCGTAATAGGAGTGAACAAAATAAAGATAGTCTCCATCACTTATGCTTTTAACTGAATCATCATCTCTTGTTTTGTATACACTGTTCCAGCCCATATGAGGAACCTTTAAAGGACTTTCAGGAAACTTAACTACACTTCCCTTTAAAAGTCCAAGCCCCTTCCATAAGCCATCCTCATAACTTTCATCGTAAAAAAGCTGAAGTCCAAGACATATACCCAGTATGCTCTTTCCTGTTAAAGAAAATTCTTTTATAGCTTCAGAAAGGCCAGTTTCGTTTAGCTTTTCCATAGCCTGATTAAACGCCCCCACACCGGGAATTATTATGCTGCCTGCATCCTTTATTTCTTCACTTTTTTCAATTACTTTGCAGTCAAAACCCAGAGAAGTAAATGCTCTGTATACATTTTTCAAATTACCTGCTCCATAATCCACAATACCTATCATAAAAACACCTATAATATTCCCTTCGTTGAAGGTAAATTTCCTTCCTTATCTATTTTTGAAGCTTCTTTAAGCGCCCTGCCCAGTCCTTTAAATACTGATTCAGTTATATGATGTTCATTCACTCCATAGATTAGATTAAGGTGAAGAGTTATCTCTGCATTATAAGAAAATGCCCTGAAAAACTCCTCTAAAAGTTCAGTTTCAAAATCCCCTATCTTTTCTCTTTTTAAGGGAACATTAAAATGAAGGAAGCTTCTTCCGCTTATATCTAATGAAACCATAGTTAAAGCTTCATCCATTGGAGTGTATATATTTGAATACCTGTTTATGCCAATTTTATCTCCCAGTGCTTCTTTAAAGGCTTTCCCAAAAACTATTCCTGTATCCTCCACCATGTGATGGCCGTCAACGTACAAGTCTCCGCTGCAGTTTAATTCCATATCAAAGCCAGCGTGAAATGCCATCAGGTTCAGCATATGATCAAAAAATCCAATTCCGGTATTTATGTTTATATTTCTTTCTCCATCTAAATAAAGGGATAAAACTATTTCTGTTTCTTTTGTTTTTCTTTTAATTTCAGACTTCCTGGTCAAAATATCCCCCCCTTATCAGGTTTATTAAATTTTTATTTGTATCTTCACTGCCAATGGTTATCCTGAGAAAATTCTTCAGCTTTCCGCTGCCGTATTTTCTGACTCTTATAGCTTTATTAAGCAGCATATTAAATATTTTCTCTGAATCCTTTGCTTCTATCAAAAGGAAATTTGCACCGCTTTTATACACTTTAATCCCTTTCGCATTTTTAAGCTCACTATATAGTTTTTCCCGCCTTTCAATTATCTTTGAAACATCCTTTAATATCTCATCCCTGTGCCTTAAAAATACAAGTCCATAGGCTGTGCTTACAGAATTCATATTATAAGGAGGTTTTACGCTTAATAGAATATCAATTATATCTTTGGAGGCTGCTCCATAGCCTACCCTGGCTCCGGCCAGTCCAAAGGCTTTAGACATGGTTCTGAGAACTACAAGATTATTATATTTGTTTACTTTGCCTATTATAGTTTCTCCAAGGAATTCGTAATAAGCTTCATCAATTACTACTAAAGATGAAACATTTTCTATTATTTTTATTAATTCCTCTTCCTTAAATACTGAGCCTGTTGGATTATTAGGGTTACATATAAATACTATTTTGGCTCTGTTTTCATTAGCCGATTTTATTATATCCTCCGGATTAACATTGAAATTTTCATCTGAATCTATATATATTGTTTTCCCTCCTGCTATTTTTCCGTATATTTCATACATGGAAAATGTAGGCGATGCAGTCACTATAATATCCCCATTATCAATAAAAGAATTGACTATTATGGATATCAGTTCGTCTGAGCCATTTCCTATTATTATATTTGAAGGCTTAAGCCCGGCATAATCTGCCAGGTCTTCTCTTAAGGCTCCCCCGTCAAATTCCGGATACCTGTTTATATTTAGTTTTTCCAGCTGTTCAATGATTTCAGTTTTATAAATTTTAAAATAATCCTTAAAATTTTCATTTGCATCTAAAACTGTTCCTGTTAAATCTCTTTTAGCATCATAGGAAGAGAAATCTATTATGCTTTTCTTAATTAAATTTTTCATATTATAACCTTACCTTTAATGAATTTGCATGAGCATCTAAGCCTTCCTTTTCTGCAAAATACTGAATATCTTTATTTACTTTATCAAGTTCTTCCTTGCTGTAATAAATTATGCTGGATTTTTTAATAAAATCCTCCACTCCCAGGGGAGAAGAAAATTTTGCACTTCCTCCTGTGGGAAGTGTATGGTTAGGTCCGGCAAAATAATCTCCTAAGGGCTCCGGTGAATAGCTTCCAAGGAATACTGCTCCTGCATTTTTTATTTTTGATATGTATGAAAACGGGTCACTTAACATGATTTCCAGATGTTCCGGTGCTAAATTATTACATATATTAAAGGCTGTCTCCAGGTTATCTGTCAGGTATATGCTGCCGAAATTTTCAAGAGATTTTGATATAATTGATTTTCTGCTTAGATTTTCTATATCAGAATGCAGAAATTTAACAACTTCATCTGATAGAGATTTTGAAGTGGTTATAAGAGAAACAGCTGCCATTTCATCATGCTCTGCCTGAGAAAAAAGATCAGCTGCTATATATTTTGGATTTGAGTTTTCATCTGCAATTATACATATTTCACTTGGACCTGCAATCATATCAATATCTACAGTTCCAAATACCATTTTTTTTGCTCTGGCCACATAGATATTCCCGGGGCCTGTTATTTTATCAACCTTTTTTACTGATTCTGTGCCATAGGCCATAGCAGCTATTGCCTGAGCTCCTCCTAATTTATATATCTGATTAACACCTGCAATTTTTGCAGCTGCAAGTATATAAGGATTAATGTTTCCATTTTTATCAGGGGGAGTGGCCATAACTATGGAAGAAACTCCGGCAACCTTAGCAGGGACAGCATTCATAAGAACTGTGGATGGATATGCTGCTTTTCCACCGGGTACATATATACCAACTTTTTCTATTGGATTTATCATCTGTCCTAAAATTAATCCATTATTTGAATTTGTAAACCAGGACTTTGTAAGCTGCTTTTTGTGAAAATCCTCTATGTTTTCCTTAGCCTGCTTTATTATGCTGATGAATTTTTCTTCAACCTGAGAATAAGCACTGTCTATTTCCTGCTGGGATACTTTAAATTCTGAGATATCCGCTCCGTCAAATAAAAGGGTGTACTTTTTTAATGCTGAATCTCCATTTTTAATAACTTCATTTATTATAACTTCAACTTTTTCATCTATTTTCTTATAAGAGTTTTCTCTATTTTCTAATTTTGAAATAACAGTATCTATATTCTTACTGTCCACGCTAACTATTTTCAATATTTACTTCACTCTCCTCTCCCATGTTGGACTGGATTGACTTAACTATTTTTTCTATAGTCTCAGTTTTTGTCTTAAAGCTTACCTTATTTATTACAAGTCTGGCACTTAAATCGCATATTGTATCAACTATATGAAGGCCGTTTTCCTTAAGGGTTTTTCCAGTTTCAACAATATCAACTATAACATCTGAAAGCCCCATGACAGGTGCTAATTCCACTGAGCCGTTAAGTTTTATTATATCTATCATTTCACCTTTTTTATTGAAATAATCCTTTGCCATGTTTGGGTATTTAGTTGCTACTCTCAGCTTTTTTCCTCTGTTTAAGGAAATATCCTTTGTGGCTGCAGTTATCATTCTGCACTTTCCAAAGCCTAAGTCTAAAATTTCGTACAGGTTTGCTCTGCTTTCAACAAGAACATCTTTTCCAACTATCCCCATGTCACAGGTACCCCGTTCCACATAAACGGGG
The DNA here is from genome assembly GCA_032907345.1 of Bacillota bacterium. Taxonomy (GTDB): domain Bacteria; phylum Bacillota; class Clostridia; order Clostridiales; family Clostridiaceae; genus JAJBWD01. Next base: position 18,944 of record JAJBWD010000354.1, read on the forward strand.
ACATCTCCTGGCTTTACCATAACAATTTCGATATTTCCGTCTTCACTTAAAAATACCAGTTTTCTGCTTTTCTTTGAATAGTCAGGGAATTTGATGCCTGATAATTCAAGAAGCCTTAATCCTTCCTCTGCCAGCCTTCCCTTTGCTGCTGCTATTATAACTTTATCCATATTTCCTCCTTAGTGAATGGAAAATACTTCCTCATTATTAAATGCTTTATTTAGAAATTGGGCAGCAGTACATTTATATTCTGTGCCGGTTTTCTTATCAAAAACTGAAAGCAGCTCTTCTTTTAAAGTAATTATTTCATTAATGTCTAAGGCTTTAGTGTATTTTTCTTCATTTTCCATTTTATCAGTTTCAACTATTTTACCCCAGTCTCTTAATTTTCTTGAAAGTATAACAGCTTCTTTTCTATAATTTTCGGTATATATAAGAACGAAATCTGTTTTACTGCTTTTCTCATCAATTATATCTATGGATTCCATAGCTTCTATCAGTTCATCCACATTAATCCCCATACCAGTTGCAGGAATTTCATGGCCGTATTCTGATACTAAATCATCATACCTGCCTCCGGACATTACTTCTTTGCCATAATTATTAAGATAGCCTTTAAATATTACTCCAGTATAATAATCTATATGGTTAATAAGCCCTAAATCTACTGATACAAAGCTGCCAAATCCATAATCACAAATCACTTCATATACTTTTTTAAGGTTAATCAGTGAATCTTCCATTTCCTTGTTTAAAACCAGGCTTTTTGCCATTTGGAGTACCTTATCAGCTTCTCCGTAAAGGTAAGGCATCTTATCTATTACATCCTTCACCTTTTCCGAAACATTAAGTTTTTTTGATATTTCTTTTACCTCTGCAAAATTTTTATGCTCTATCAGGTCCTTCAATTTCTTTATATCTTCATTATCAATATTTATTTCTTTAACCAGGCCTTTAAAAAAAGCAGCCTGACCTAAATCAATTTTAAAATCCGTAATATTACATTTTAAGAAACACTCGATGGCTGCAGAACAAACCTCTCCATCAGCATCTACTGAATTATTTCCTATGTATTCAATTCCTGCCTGGGTAAATTCTTTCCTGCTGCAATTATTCTCCCTGTTTATTCTAAAAATATTAGTACTGTAAAAAAATTTTAGCCTGTTATCCTTCTGGCTGCTGTAAGAAGCTGCCATTCTGGCTATTGGAGTGGTTATGTCCGGTCTAAGAACCAGAATATCACCCTTCTCATCTATAAGTTTAAACATTTCATCCTTTCTTATGGTCCTCTTAGCTCTAAGAAAAAGATCATAATACTCAAATGTAGGCGTTAATATCTGCCTGTAGCCAAATGTTTTAAAAACCTGTTTTATATTTGTTATTATTCTTTCCTTCACCTCATAAACATTGCTGTGAGTATCCTGAACCCCTTGTGGTATAAGATTCTCAAGTCTTACCAAGCTCCTATCACCTCTTCTAATATATTTAAAGCTGAATCAATATCTTCATAGGTTACATTAAGGGGAGGAAGAAGTCTTATAGTATTTTTCCCCGCTGAAGCAACCAGCAGACCTTTTTCAAAGCATTTATTTGAAAATTCCTTTGTATCTTTATTTATTTCTATACCTATAAGCAGTCCGGCTCCTCTTATATCCATAATTACATGGTATCTTTCTTTTAATTTTCCTAATATTTCGTGAATATATTCTGATTTACCTGAAATACTCTCAATTATTTTTTCACTTTTCAATTCCTTAAGTACTGCAATAGCTACAGAGCAGGCTAAAGGATTTCCTCCAAAGGTACTTCCATGATCTCCGGGAACAAGTATATCCTTTGCTTTTCCCCGGGCTGCTATAGCTCCTATGGGAAATCCTCCCCCTAAAGCCTTCGCCATACATACTACATCAGGATAAATTCCATATCCCTGATAAGCAAAAAAGTTTCCTGTCCTTCCTATTCCGCACTGAACCTCATCTAATATCATTATGGCATCATATTTATCACAAAGCTCCCTGGCTTTTACCATATATTCATGATCTGCCTCTATTATTCCACCCTCTCCCTGGATAGGTTCAAATATTAGTCCGCATACATCTTCACCAAAAGCCGCTTCCAATTCTTCAATATTATTAAAAGCAACGGATATAGTATTAGGAATAAGAGGCTGAAAGCTTTTTTGATATTTTTCCTGACCTGTTACAGATAGTGCTCCCATGGTTCTTCCGTGAAAGGAATTTTTCATGTATATTATTTTGTTTTTTCCCTGAAGTTTACTTCCATATTTTCTTGACAGCTTAAGAGCAGCTTCTATGGCTTCAGTTCCGCTGTTTACGAAAAATATTGATTCCATGCCGGACAGTCTGCATACTAATTCTGAGAGTTCTATCTGAGGCTCATTCCAGAAATAATTTGAAATATGGATAAGCTTTTCTGACTGGTCTTCCAGTGCCTTTATTATTGCCGGATGAGCATGTCCAAGGCAGTTTACCGCAACTCCTGATACAAAATCTATATATTCCTTTCCATTTTCATCCCATACTTTAGAGCCCTTTCCTTTTACAAATACCGGTTCATATTTCCCGTAAGTATTCATTAAATAACCTTTTGACATTCTCTTACCCCTTTCCTGATTACAGTTTTTATTCCATCTTCTGATAATGCGTCTTTCAGCAGTCCATGCTCCCTTTTTCCGTCTATCATAACCACGTCTTTAACACCTGATCTTACCACATCCCTGCAGCAGATTATCTTTGGAATCATCCCTCCGCTTATAACTCCTGAAGATATATAATTTCCTACTTCATCTTCATATATTTCCTCAATTATTGTTTTATCTTCAAAGGAGCTGTATACTCCAGGCACATCTGTTAAAAGAATTAATTTATCTGCCTTAAGATATGAGCTAATTGAAGCTGCTGCATAGTCAGCATTTACATTATAGGAATTTCCATTCTCATCACAGGATACCGGAGATATAACCGGAATATAGCCCATTTTTATGATATCTTCTATTACTTTAGTATTTACAGATACAATTTCCCCAACATAGCCTAAATCTATGTATTCATCATCAACTTTTGTAAGAGTTTTCTTTGCTTTTAAAAGTCCGGCATCCTTACCGCTTATTCCAAGTGCAGGGGCGCCTTCCATTGTAAGGGCATTTGATATTTCTTTATTAACCTGGCCTGATAATACCAGTTCCACAATTTCCATGGTTTTTGAATCAGTTACACGAAGACCTCTGTTGAATTCAATAGTAGAGCCCACTTCCTTAAGCATGGCTGATATCCTCTTTCCCCCTCCGTGAACAATAACAGGATTAATTCCTGCCTTTTTCAAAAAAGCTATATCCTGAAAGAAATATTCTTTGGCAGTTTCATCTTCCATAATGCTTCCGCCGTATTTTATAACAAAGGTTTTTCCTTTATATTTTTTTATATATGAGAGCAAATGAGTAAAATTATCTTTTGTACTATTTTTCACTGTGAACACATCCTTAATAAAAATTATTATAATTATACATAATCAAGCATTAATATTCAACAAATTTTTAAAAAAACATTGTATAATTATAAAATTAATTGTATAATTTCTTATAATAATTTTTCAGAGGTGGTTTTATGACAAAAGTTGGTATTATTGGTTCCACTGGGTATGCCGGTCAACAACTTCTCTGGCTGCTGTCTAGACATCCGGAAGCTGAAATAGTTTTCCTGTCTTCTCATAATTATTCAGATAAAATGTATAATAGTGTATATGAGAGTTATCTTGAAATAAGAAGGGATGTCTGCATAGATAATAAATATGCAGAGGAGCTCCTGCCTGAAATAGATGTCCTTTTTCTGGCAATGCCTGCAGGGGAATCTTTTAAAATAGTCAGAAAGGCTCTTTCACTGGGAGTCAGGGTAATAGATATTGGATCAGACTACAGGCTTGATAGTGCTGATGACTATGAAAGCTGGTATGGGATAAAACATGAATATAGTGATATTTTGTCAGAGGCTGTATATGGAATGCCGGAGCTAAACAGAGAAAAAATTAGAAAAGCTTCAATAATTGCAAACCCGGGCTGCTTTCCTACAGCTGCCATACTGGGCTTAGCACCACTGGTAAAAAGCGGAATAATAAATACTTCATCAATAATTATTGATGCAAAATCAGGAGTATCCGGAGCAGGAAGATCTGCATCAATAGGAAATATATTTACAGAGGTAAATGAAAACTTTAAAGCATACAAGGTAGGAAACCACAGACATACCCCGGAAATAGAGCAGGAACTTTCTAAACTGGCTGGTTTTAAATTTAATTTAACCTTCACTCCTCATCTTGTTCCAATGAACAGAGGAATATTATCTACCATATATGGAAATCTTAAAAATCAGGTAAGTGAAGATGAAGATGAGATATTTAATATATATAAAGAATTTTATAAGGATGAGCCCTTTATAAGGATTAAAAAGGATATGCCTGAAACCAGATGGGTTAAAGGCTCAAACTTCTGCGATATATCCTTTAAAATTGATAAAAGAACTAGCAGGATAATAGTAATATCTGCTATAGATAATTTAATGAAGGGTGCTGCAGGAACAGCAGTACATAATATGAATTTAATGTTTGGTTTTGATGAAAAAACCGGAATTGATATGATACCAATATTCCCATAATGAAAGGATGTTAATAATGAAAGTATTAGAGGATAAAATATTTACAGATATTAAAGGATATAAAGCCTGCGGAATATCTGCAGGACTTAAGAAAAGCGGAAAAAAAGATTTCTGCATTATGTTTAGTGAGGTTCCAGCAGTATCTGCTGCTACCTTTACTACAAATAAAGTAAAAGCAGCTCCGGTACTTTTAAATATGGAGCATATTAAAAACAGCAATACTCAGGCTATAGTTGTAAACAGCGGAAATGCTAATTCCTGCACAGGAGAAACTGGTCTTAAAAATGCCTGTAAAATGGCAGAACTGACTGCAGCTTCCCTTAATCTTGTTTCCCAGGAGGTTCTTGTAGGCTCAACAGGAGTAATAGGAGTTCCCCTTCCTATGGATAAAATAACATATGGTATAATTGAATCCTGCAAGAATCTTTCATATAATGGCGGTTTTGATGCCGCTGCAGCTATAATGACTACAGATACTTTTCAGAAAACAATAATGGTGGAAACTGAAATAAATGGCAAAAAGATTCTAATCGGGGGAATTGCCAAAGGTTCCGGAATGATTCATCCAAATATGGGCACCATGTTCAGCTTCTTATTTTCAGATGTAAAAATATCAAAGAAAATGCTTCAAAAGGCTTTAAGTGATAGTGTTGATTTATCTTATAATATGGTTTCAGTAGACGGCGATACAAGTACAAATGACATGGTTATTGCTCTGGCAAACGGTTTAGCAGATAATGATGATATTGTTGAAGAAGGACAGGCCTTCGATTCATTTAAAGAGGCACTTCACCTGGCAAATACTACCCTTTCTAAATACATAGCAAAAGACGGGGAAGGAGCTACTAAGCTTCTGGAGGTTAACCTTACAGGAGCCAAAACTGAAAAGGATGCTAAGCTTTGTGCTAAATCAATTATCACCTCCAGCCTTGTTAAATCTGCCTTCTTCGGCAGTGATGCAAACTGGGGAAGAATAATGTGCGCCCTTGGCTATTCAGATGGAGAATTCGACCCTGATAAAGTAGATGTAACCTTCAATAATGAAATTGGTGAGCTTCAGCTGGTTAAAAACGGCTGTGCTGCTGATTTTGATGAGGCTTTAGCTAAAGAAATACTTGACCAGGACACTATAAATATATATATAGATTTAAATGATGGAGAATATTCTGCCACGGCCTGGGGCTGCGACTTAACTTATGATTATGTAAAAATTAACGGAATGTACCGAACGTAAAAAAAGAGTACCAGATCTTAGTAATTTTACAATGAAAAACTATGCTGATTAAGGTTAGCATAGTTTTTTACATTTAATTATTAAGATTTAGTGATCTGAAAATTTATAAAATTTCTCCATGTTTAACTTGAATGTTAAATCATCAAAAATTTCACCGCGAACTTTATGGATATTAGATTTCCGCCTGCATTCTTCAAAACCAATTTTACCTGCAAGACCTATCATAGGTTTATTTCCAGACCATGTTTGTGTATAAATCTCATTCTCTCCATTTTTTATTAAGTAATGTATAAACATTACCAATGCAGAAGCTGCAAAACCTTTGCCACGTGCTGTCATTACAGGAATATTAATTCCAATAGCAGAGTACCCTTTAGTCTGTATAATTTCAAAGTTTTCATTTATGTTATACGAGTTACACCAGCCTATATATGTTCTTGTATCATCATTTATACAGATTTGAAAACCTGTTCGCAGATTACTTTCACTCATTTGCTTTGTAGCCCATAAAAGCATTTTATTTTTATACCTTTCTAAATCTCTTTTTAGTTCATTTTCTTCTTTTCCCTCATACTCCCAGGGTGCATCCCATAATTGCCATTCATTTTCAATTGTTTCCCAGTATAATCTATCATCAATATCTGATTGAATAAAATCACGTAAAA
>JAJBWD010000355.1:0-3067 GCA_032907345.1 Bacillota bacterium
AAACGGTAAATTAGATGTAGAAGATGGAATATTAAACAGACTTGATTTAGTAATTGCCAGTCTTCATGATGTATGTATTAAACCTGGAAATGCAGAGGAAAACACAAGGGCAGTAATTAATGCCATGAAAAATCCTTATGTAGATATATTAGGACATATGGGGAACCCGGCTTTCCCGCTTCACTATGAGGAAGTAGTAAAAGAAGCAAAAAAACAAGGGAAAATAATTGAAATAAACAACAGCTCTTATAAATCAAGAAGGGGAAGTACTGAAAACTGTCTGCAGATTGCTGGGCTGTGCAGGAAATACAGCGTTCCGGTATCTCTTTCCACTGATTCTCATATAGCCTTTACCATAGGTATATTTGATAAAGCAGAAAAGATAATAAAGAAATCAGGAATTGAAGAGAATCTTATCATAAATATGGATAAAATGAGGATAATAAATTATCTTAAAAATAAAGGAAAGATAAAGGATATAGTTCTTGAATAAATCAACTTAGTCACTTATACTATTAGTGTATTTTAAAAAAGGAGATGTAATATGGGCTCAAACACAGATTTTGTCAACAGACTGAAAGAAATAATGGATATAAATGATATTGAAATAGATGCACCTATGGTTAAATATACCTCATTCAAGGTGGGAGGACCGGTAGATTATCTGGTAAACCCGGGAAGCTATCAGCAGGTATCAGATATAGTTAAGCTTTGCCGAAAGCTTGGTATGCCCTATTATATTATTGGAAACTGTTCCAATCTTATAGTAAAGGATGGAGGCTTTAGGGGAACACTGATAAAGCTTTCAAAGCTTAATAAAATTTATATAGAAGGAAACAGGATAACTTCTCAAAGCGGAACCCTTCTTAAAAGTGTATCAAATGCAGCATTGGAAGAGAGCTTAACCGGCTTTGAGTTTGCCTCCGGGATTCCCGGAAGCGTAGGCGGGGCCATATACATGAATGCAGGAGCTTATGACGGAGAGATATCAAAGGTAATCGAGGATGCCCGTGTACTGGATAATAATGGTGAAATAAAAAATTTAACAAAAGAAGAGCTGGAGCTGGGCTATAGATCCAGTTCAGTTCAAACCTATGGATATGTTATATTGGAAGCAACATTTAAGTTAAACCCTGGAGACAAAGAAAAGATAAGAAACAGAATAATAGAACTTACCAACAGGAGATGCGATAAACAGCCGCTGGAATTTCCATCTGCCGGTAGTACATTTAAAAGACCAGAGGGTTTTTTTGCAGCTAAGCTGATAGAAGACACAGGTCTTAAAGGCTTAACTGTGGGAGAGGCAGAGGTTTCAACCAAGCACAGCGGATTTCTTATAAATAAGGGAGGAGCATCTGCAAAGGATGTTATTGATTTAATAACTCTCGTTCAAGAAAGGGTAAAGGAAAAATTTAACGTTGACCTTCATCCTGAAGTAAGAATTATAGGAGAAGATAAATGAAATTTTTAAAAGCCCTTAATCAGGGGCTTTTTGTGTTATAATAAAATAATAACTGTATTAATACAGCAGGGGGGAATAATATGAGATTTGTAATTGTAACAGGTTTATCCGGGGCCGGGCGGAGTCAGGCAATAAACAACCTGGAAGATTTAGGATATTTTTGTGTTGATAATCTTCCTCCTAAGCTTATATCTAAGTTTGCAGAAGCATGTTCCCAGTCAGATGGAAAGATAGATAAGGTAGCTCTTGTTATAGATATAAGAGGAGGGAAGTTCTTTGATGACTTATTTGCATCCTTAGGTGAACTAAAGGATGAAGGAATAGATTATGAAATTCTCTTTTTAGATGCTTCAAACAATGTTCTGATAAAAAGGTATAAGGAATCAAGAAGATCTCACCCTCTCTCAAAGGATGGAAGAATAGTAAAGGGAATAGAAGAGGAAAGATTAAGGCTTAAGGACATTAAGGCAAAGGCTACTCATGTAATAGACACTACGAATCTTACAAATGGAAAACTCAAGACCATGATAAATAAAATATATGGTGAGTGCGGAGAAGATAAATGTCTTACCATATCCATAGTTTCCTTTGGATTTAAGTATGGCATACCTATGGATTCAGACCTGGTTTTTGATGTAAGATTCCTGCCTAACCCATACTATATTCCGGAGCTGAAGAAATTTTCAGGAAACGATGCGTCTGTGTATAATTATGTAATGGAATTCGGCGAAACAAAGGAATTTATTAACAAGCTTTCTGATATGCTGTTATTTCTGATTCCTAACTACATAAAAGAAGGGAAATCTCAGCTTATTGTTTCCATAGGCTGTACCGGTGGAAGACATAGGTCAGTAGCAATAGCAAACAGAATATTTGAAATTCTGGAAGGAAAAAACTTTTTAGTTAACATAGAACATAGAGATTTAAGTGAGGATGTTAAAGGTGGTTATAGATAATGAAAGTTATTGAATGGCTTAGACCGGGAATAAAGGTAAAAAGATGGATATTTCTTGGAATATTCGGTCTTATGCTGGTCATTTTCGGAGTTCTTGAAATAATAAGGTATCGATTCCTCCTGACCTTTGTTTATAATGCTTTTTATGTATTTTTAGTTGTCAGCGGATCCATTACACTATATATATCAGTAATATCAGGTATGAAATCCGTTATAGCTTTAGTAAATAAAGGATATCTTAATGTGCCGATAAACTCAAAAAGACTGGAAACCATGATATATGAAAAAAGGCTCCTTGTAAAAGGACCAAAGATAGTGGCAATAGGCGGAGGAACCGGGCTTTCTACAATGCTTAGAGGATTAAAATATTATACATCTAATATAACTGCTATAGTTACGGTATCAGATGACGGAGGCGGCTCAGGAGATTTAAGGGAGGATTTAGGAATACTTCCTCCGGGAGATATAAGAAACTGTATATTGGCCCTGTCTGATACAGAGCCTCTTATGGAGCAGCTGCTTCAATATAGATTTAAAGATGGAAGGCTTAAAAATCAAAGCTTTGGGAATCTGTTTCTTGCGGCTATGGATGGAATATCAACTAATTTCGAAGAGGCCGTTAATAAAATGAGTTCTGTTTTGGCAGTAAC
>JAJBWD010000356.1:0-3489 GCA_032907345.1 Bacillota bacterium
CGATAGCTTTCCCTAAAAAATTTTCTATTGCACCCTGAAATACCTTTGCCTCTTCAGGCCAGTTATTTGTATCAAGACCTGCTGAAATTAATGATTTAAGAAGGCTCTGATCACCGCCGGTAAATTCATTTACCATGCTCCACCACTTTTCCACCAGTTCCTGTCCCAGAGTACCGGCTGGATCAGCACCTTTTGTATAAAGATCATTTAATTCAGCGAAAAGTTCCTTAGAGTAATCCATTATGTGGGTATATTTTTCCTGAGAATCAAACCTCCCTGCAAGAGTTTTAATCTGATCATCACTGAAGTAACGAATTACAAATGAATAAGGATTATCCCAATTCATTAATTCCATTATGGTAATTAGCTTATCCATACTGATATCTCTTCCTGATTTAGTCTCTGAAATAATTAACTCAAGCAAATCTGCAACTTTTTTCATGTTTTCAATCTGTCCTAAAATTATTTCCCGCTGCTTTTCAAAAACCGTTTCCAGGCTGCTGAAGGACTCAGATTTAAGGATTTTATCTTTTATATCCTTCAGCGAGAACCCGAAGGATTTTAAAAATAAAATCTGCTGAAGTTTAAATACATCATCCTTTGTATATATTCTACGTCCGCTTTTATTTATGCTGGATTTAAGCAGACCTGTTTTATCATAATATTGTAATGTCCTTACAGTAACGCCAACCTTTTCCGCTAGTTCTCCTACTGTAAAGTAAATTTCCTTTTCTTCCATATTGCACCTCCTAACATATTCATTCTACTACATGACGTTACGTAACATGCAATAGGTTTTTAATAAATATTCGTAAAATTTTCAAGAAAAATAATTTATACAAAAAAACAGACCGTCCTATGACAGCCTGATTTCTATTTCAGCTATTTATTTAGGTTAATATCACCGGAAACAGTACTTACGCTTATCTTTTTATAAGGTCCATCTCCATAAGTTATCTCAGCCTTATTTCCTCTCTTATTTTTATAATACATATTAAAATCCGAGTCTATATCTCCTGAAACTGTATTTGCTTCAAATACAAATCCTGTATTATCCGGAGCTGAAACATCAATATCTCCGGAAATTGATTTTATATTAATATATTCGCTTAGTTTTAAGCTGTTTAAATTTATATCTCCTGATGTGGATGAAATTTCTCCTGAGCCTGAAAGATTCCTGATATTTATATCACCGGATATAGTACTCATTTTGTAAGACTTTGCTTCCAGCTTTGGTATTTCCATATCTCCTGATGTAGTTTTAGATGTAAAATTATTAATGCATAAATTTCTTTTAACTTCCAGGTCCCCGGATACCTGAGAACATGTAAGATTGTTTAATTCCAGTTCATCTAATATTTCAATATCTCCGGATGTTGTTGCAAGCTCTAAGTCCTGATGGTAATTTCTTGGAATGTAAATTTCAATTTTATTACTGCTGCTGCCGAAATTAAATAAGTTGAAATATAATGATTTTTCATTTCCTCTTATATTAATGCATCTGCCCTCTCTTGTAACAGTCATTTTTTCTTCCCTGCTTATTCTCTCTGAAGAACTTTGAACTACCCTTACCTTATCTTCGTTTGAAGCAGATACTTTTATATCATAGTTGGAAAAATTTATTCTTATTTTATCGCAGCCATCTATCAGCATTTCTTCTTCATATTGATTCCTGGACTCTTTTCTGACAGGTTCAGTTCCTCCGCCGATAGATCTGATAAGTTCATTTATATCCCCGATTCCTTCTATAGTAATATCTACTGCTTCATCTTCACTCTTTCCGCTCTCTGTTAAGTCATTGTATCTGTCAATAAGGTTAGCCATAAGCTCTTCCTTTAATTCCTCTGCCCGTTTTGTATTCGGTGCGTTTTTGAAAAGATCATCTACTCTTTTCTGTAATTTCTCATACATTTTCACTGCCTCCAATAATTAATTTATCAATAATTTCCTTTGCTTCCTGCCAGTCCTGCCTGTTTTTGTCTAAGACTGCCTTTCCCAAAGAGGTAATGGCGTAATACCTTCTTCTTGCTCCTACTTCCTCATTTCCCCAGTAAGAGGATATCAGTGATGATTCCTCCAGCCTTCTGAAGGCAGAATAGAGAGTAGCTTCTTTTATTTCGTACTGATTATCTGTTTTTTCCCTTACGGTTTTATTTATCTGATAGCCGTAGCTGTCCTCATTAGTTAAATGGGCTAAAATTATGGTATCTATATGCCCTCTTATCATGTCTGATGTTATAGACATATACTCACTTCCTTTACTTTTTTATCCTGTTAATATTATTGTAATTGTATATACCTCGCCTGTCAAGGTATATTTTATAATATAGTATATATTTGTATAAAACGCACTTTGGAAACTACACAAAAAGAGTAAGGCTTGTCTTACCTTACTCTTTTTTATTTATTTACTTAAGGGGGGATTTTACTTACTTTCTTCTACTATTTTTAATCCTGCACTTGCTCCTATTCTTGAGGCTCCTGCATCTATCATTTCTTTTGCAGTTTTGAAATCTCTGATACTTCCTGATGCCTTAACTCCCATTTCAGAGCCAACTGTTTTTCTCATGAGTGCTATATCTAATGCCTTAGCACCTCCTGTACTGAATCCGGTGGAAGTTTTAACATACTCAGCTCCTGCTTTTTTCGATAGTTCACAGGCTATAACCTTTTCTTCATCTGTAAGCAGGCAGCACTCAATTATTACTTTTAGAAGAGCTTTGCCCTTAACAGCATTAACTACAGCTTTAATGTCTTCTTCCACATAATCATAATCTTTATCTTTAAGGGCTCCAATATTTATGACCATATCAACTTCCTGGGCTCCATCATCAAGAGCCTTTGATGCTTCCAACGCCTTTATTTCTTTGGTATTGGCTCCTAAAGGGAAACCTATTACAACGCAGGTTTTAACCTCTGTACCTTTAAGTTCTTTGCTAACCAGAGCAGCATGATATGGGTTTACACATACTGACGCAAAACCATATTCCCTTGCTTCTCTGCATAACTTTATTACCTCAGCCTTTGTTGCTTCTGGTTTTAATATAGTGTGATCAATATACTTTTCAATTTCCATAATATACTCCTGGTTAATTATTCTTTAGTCTTTACTGTATCAACATTAGCTTTTGTTATTAATGTTGACGGAAGGATTAAGTGCTTTTCAACAGTTTCTCCTTTTAATGATTTTAAAGCAGTTTCAACAGCGCTCTTTCCTAAGTAGAATGGAGGTTCAGCTATTGTAGCTTCTACTTTCCCGGCTTTTATTGCAGTTTTTGTATCATCAATATCATCGCAGCCTATTAATGTTATCTTGTCTAATCTTCCTGCAGCTTCAATAGCCTCTAAGCAGCCCAGAGCCATTTCATCATTGGCAGCATATACGCCGTCTATTTCAGGATTTGCCTGAAGAATGTTTTCCATAACCTTCATAGCTGTAGCTCTGTCAAAATCAGCGCTTTGTTTAGCAATTACTTTGATTCCTGAATA
>JAJBWD010000357.1:0-7680 GCA_032907345.1 Bacillota bacterium
ATAGCTTACTATTCCTCCATGAACAATGGTTTTAGAATAAAATATATTTTTAAAACCATTTAAAAATGCACCGTCATAATTCTGTTCGTATATAATCATCTCTTTTAATAATAATGAATTTATATAAAATAATATTATTCCGAAAAATTTTTTGGAGCAGGTGACAAAGCCCTTTTTAACTATGTATGCAAGTCCCAGCAGGAGAATAATAACCGGAAACAGGAAAGACCCTATTCCTATCATAAAAAATAATGCTTTTTTAACTGCAGCTCCAAATATGCCGAGAGATTCATGGGTATATATACTAAACATCATAAGAATAGCTGCGGTTATCAGTATAACTCCTTTAATATCATTGCTTATAGTTAATTTAATTTTATCTTCTTTAACCATTTTTTTCCGTGCACTCATTCTATCACTTCCCCCATATTTAATTCTACACAAATCTAAATAATCCTTTTATTAACCGGAAAGTCCTCTATAAAGAAAATTGCATAACTGTAAGCTGCAAATCTTGAATTATGCAATTTCCCCTGTTAAGAGGACTTAGAATTTTTATCTATTAATTCATTTAGTTTAGCAACAGATTCTTTAATGCCTCCCACTTCATTAATAAGGCCATGATCTACAGCCTGTTTTCCAATAAGGATAGTTCCCATGTCATTAAGCAGATCGTCTGTCTGAACAAGAAGTTTTTTTAAATCCTCTCTTGATATAGATGATGTCCTTAAAATAAATTCTACTATTCTCTCCTGCATCTTGTTAAAATACTCAAAGGTCTGAGGAACGCCCAGCACTAATCCATTCATCCTTATAGGGTGAATTATCATGGTGGCAGAGGGTGAAATAAATGAGTAATCCGCAGCAGTTGCTAAGGGTACTCCAATGGAATGACCTCCTCCGATCACAAGAGATACTGTAGCTTTGGAAAGGCTTCTTATCATCTCTGCAATAGCAAGGCCGGCCTCTACATCTCCTCCAACTGTATTCAGAATAATAAGGACTCCCTTAACTTCATCATCATTTTCAAAATCGATAAGCTGAGGTATAAGGTGTTCATATTTTGTAGATTTAGTCTGGGGAGGCAAAACATTATGACCTTCTATCTGTCCGATAATGGGAACCATTTGAATCTGCCTTTTTTTGCTTTCTTCTGATACTCCAAGCTCTTTAATATTTTCTACGTTATTATCGCTTTTATCGTTATTATCGCACATAAACATTCCTCCAATGCACAATTGAAGAAAATGCATAATAAAAATTTTTTAAGCTGAAAACAGCCAAATAACAATTATGCAATTTCTCTAGTTATTATGTGCTATTGGCGGAATGTTTATTCTCAGGCTCCTAAATTAAATTCATTATGAAGTGAAAGTATAGCCTTTTTTGTATCATCTCCATTTACCAGGCACCATATGGTAGAGTGGGAATCTGAGGTTTGAAGCACCGTAATATTTTCTCTTTCCAAGGCTTCCAGTATTCTTGCCATAACTCCCGGAATTCCTCTCATTCCTGAGCCGATAACAGCAATTTTGCTGCAGTCTTTAATCAGGTCATAATGAACATTCAGGCTATCCATTAAGTCAGTAAATTTGTTTAAATCCTCAGTGCCTATTGTAAATATCTTATGATCCGGGAAAACATTAATTAAATCTATACTAATACCATTATTTCCAAGAATTTTAAAAATAGAGGAATATTTATCATTGTTTTCTGATTTTTCTATCTTTACTCTTACTCTGTGAGCCATATGAGTAATTCCGGTTATTATTTTTCCGCTTTCCCTGACTGAATTTTTTACAGTAGTTCCGCTGCAGGAAGTCAGCGTATTTTTTATAATTATTGGAATGTTTCCTTTCATTGCAACTTCAACTGCTCTGGGATGAATTACCTTGGCTCCCTGTTCTGCAAACTGAAATACCTCATTATAATCCAGCTCATCTATAAGGCTTGCATCATTAACTATTCTTGGATCTGCTGTCATGATGCCGTCTACGTCTGTGTATATCTCTACAGCATATGCTGACAGGGAGACTCCAAGTATAGAGGCTGTAACATCGCTGCCTCCTCTTCCCAGGGTAGATATAAAACCATCACGGGAAATGCCCTGAAAACCTGCCACCACCGGTACTATTCCATCATTAATCAGTTTTAAAAGGAGTTTGCTGTCTGTATCAATCAGGCTGGCTGCTCCATAATTGTTATCAGTTATTATGCCTGCCTGAAAGCCCATAAGAGGCTGGGCTTTTATATTATTATCGTATAGTTCATTACACATTACAGCTGTGCTTATGGTTTCTCCGCAGCTTAAAAGCAGGTCACAGGCTGCCTTATCTTTTTGCTTAAATTCAGTGCTGAGAAGAGATAATAATGTATCTGTAGCATAGGGTTCACCAAGTCTTCCCATGGCAGATACAACCACCACCGGAGAATATCCATTATTTATTGCATCCTTTATCTTATTTACTGCTAGTTCTCTTCTTTCCTTAGTTAAAACTGATGTTCCTCCAAACTTTTGCACCAATATCTTCATATTTTGTTTATTTAGACTCCCTTTCTTCATCAAAATCGTAATCTAAAATCAGAGTTTCCTTACCTATTTTTCTTACATGATACCAGGGAATGCTTAAGATATCCATGCTTTTAAAAAGGCTGAATTTAACTCTTGGTTTAAAAATTACCAGAGCACTGAATTCTCCATTTTCATTTATGAGAATATCATTGTCTCCAATATTATTATATTTTGTTCCGTCAAATTCGTTAATAATTTCAAAATGCTGAAGCTCACTGTAATATATTTCTTTATCCTCCATAACTGCCTCCAATAAATATTTTACTTATTATTATGAGACAATATAAGAGTTTATTCCTTTATACTCCTGTGGAACCAAAGCCTCCCTCGCCTCTTCCTGTTTCCCTTATTTTATCTATTATTTCAATGGAAGGTTTCTCCACCTTGTTAAATACTATCTGAGCAATCCTTTCCCCTCGGTTAACTATAAAAGGCTGACTTCCTAAATTAATAACTATTACCTTTATTTCCCCTCTGTAATCCCAATCGATGGTGCCCGGAGTGTTAAGAAGAGTTATGCCCTGCTTTAATGCCAAGCCGCTTCTTGGTCTTACCTGGCCTTCAAAGCCTTCCGGTATCTCCAGGCAGATTCCTGTAGGAATCAGTTTTATTTCTCCCTTTTCTATAGCTACAGGAGAAGTTACGGATGCATATAAATCCATACCAACAGAGCCTTCTGTCATATATTTTGGTGCTGGAATATCCTCTGTGCCTTCAAGTTTTTTTATTTTTAGAAGCATAAAATTTCCCCCTTATTCCGAAATAATTTTTTTGCAGCTCTCAAAATCAAATTTTTCTCCCACAAAAGCAGAATTATATATTCCATTCTTTAAAGTATTGTTTTTAACTTTGTGAAGAGATGCAATAGTAATATTATCTATTTTATTCATTATATCATCTTCAGTAAGCAGTTTGTTTTTTATTAGAAGAGATTTTCCATTGGAAAACATTTTGCTGCCGGGAGTTTCGTTTCCAAGAAAGTAATTCCCTTTAAGCTGTTCCTTAGCTTTATATAGTCTGTCATCACTGATATTTAAACTTATAAAATCACGGAGCTCCTCTTTAATTTTAAATATGGCCTTTTGGGAAGCTTTTGGCGACAGGCCTGCATATATGGAAAATATACCTGTGTTGTTATAAGAAGAAATATATGAGTAAATAGAATAGCAAAGTCCCATTTCTTCTCTCAGCTTTTGAAATAAAACAGATGAGGTCCCTCCTCCAAATATATTATTCAATACTATAAGAGAGTACAAATCAGGATCCTCTATTGGAAGGCCAGGTATTCCCAGACTAAAATGAAGCTGTTCTATTTTTTTCTTTTTATATATATGATCCTTTCTGATTTCAGGTTTTGAATAATTAGTAATCTCACGATTAACTTCTTCCCATTGCCCGAAATACTTTTCAGCTAGTTTTTCAATTTCTTTTTCATCAACATTTCCGCAGATGGACAGTACTGAATTTTCCGGAATGTAATGAGACTTAACATATTTTAATAGCATTTCCCTCTTGAAAGAGTTAATACCATTTAATTCTCCAAGTATAGGAAGGGACAGGGAATCATCTCCCCAAATGCTTATGCAGTGAAGATCAGATAGTAAATCTTCAGGAGAGTCTTCTGTCATATTTATTTCTTCACCAATAACTTTTTTTTCTCTTTCTATGTCTTCATCTGAAAATTTGCTGTTAAAAAGCATATCTGACAGAACTTCAAGGGAAAGCTCCAAATGAGTTTTGAGAGCCTTAATGTAAAAACAGGTGGATTCCTTGCCGGTAAATCCATTAAGCTGCCCCCCCACATCTTCTATGGCTTCAGCTAATTCCTTTGAATTTCTGTTATAAGTTCCTTTGAAGAGCATGTGCTCGATAAAATGGGATATGCCATTATTAGTCATATCTTCATTTCTTGAGCCGTTTTTTATCCAAAGACCTACTGCTACTGAGTTAACTCCCTGCAAACTTTCAACTGCGACTCTAAGACCGTTATTCAGCTTAAATACACTATGCATAAATACCTCCTGAAAGAAAAAGATAAAAAATAAAAAGGCAAACGCCCTTCTATTTTTCTTCTTCCTTTTCTTTGTCTTTATTTTCGGATTCTTTCAGAGCATCTTTTCTTGAAAGGTTAATTCTTCCCTGATTGTCTATTTCAGTTACTTTTACAAGAATTTCATCTCCAACTGATACTATGTCCTCAACCTTGTTTACCCTGTTTACATCCAGTTTAGAAATGTGAACCAGTCCTTCTTTGCCTGGAAGTATTTCTACAAAAGCACCAAAGTTCATTATCTTTGTAACTCTGCCAAGGTAAATCTCTCCTGCCTTAACTTCCTTTGTTAAATCCTCAATGATTTTAACTGCCCGGTTAGCACTATCTACATCATTTGACATAACAAATACTGTTCCATCATCTTTAAGATCTATCTTAACTCCTGTATCTGCTATAATTTTATTTATAACTTTTCCGCCGGCTCCGATAACATCTCTTATCTTATCAGGATCTATAGAGAATTTAATAACTCTTGGAGCATTTGGTGAAAGTTCGCTTCTGTATGTTGGTATGCATTCTTTAATTTTCTCTAATATGAACAGTCTGGCTTCTCTGGCACCATATATAGCATCTCTGATGCAATTTGCTGACATACCATGAATCTTTGTATCAACCTGAATTGATGTTATTCCAACTTCAGTTCCTGCTACTTTAAAGTCCATATCTCCAAAGAAATCCTCTAACCCCTGAATATCTGTTAATACTTCTTCATGAGATAAATCAGGTGAAGTTATAAGTCCCATGGCGATTCCTGCCGCAGGTCTTTTTATAGGAACTCCTGCATCCATAAGAGCAAGTGTGCTTCCGCATACGCTGGCCTGAGATGTGGAACCGTTAGAGCTTAATACCTCAGATACAAGCCTGATGGCATATGGGAAATCTTCTTCTGACGGGATAAGAGGCTCTAAGGCTCTTTCAGCCAGCGCACCATGGCCTATTTCTCTTCTTCCCGGTCCTCTGAGAGGTCTTGTTTCTCCTGTGCTGTAGGATGGGAAGTTGTAATGATGCATATATCTTTTAAATTCTTCATCTGATAAGCCGTCTAGTATCTGAACATCTCCTAAAGGTCCCAATGTTGCTACTGTCATAACCTGAGTAAGTCCTCTGGTAAAGAGGCCTGTTCCATGAGTCTTTGGAAGAAGTGCTACATCGCAGCTTATAGGTCTTATTTCGTTAAATGCTCTTCCGTCCGGTCTTCTATGTTCATTTAAAAGCATATTTCTTACTATTTCTTTTTGAAGACCATAAATTATTTCATTTATGTCAGAAACCTTGTCTTCATACTTTTCTTTAAACTGGTTGACTATTTCTTCCTTAACTTTGTCTGCTTCTACATTTCTTGTTGATTTATCAACAATATGCATAGCATCGCTTATTTTAGCGTAACAGCACTCTCTTATTTCCTTTTCTAAATCAACATCCGGATGATATAAAACGGGAACTATTTTTTCCTTGCCGAATTTTGCTACAGCTTCTTCCTGGAAGGCTATTAACTTCTGGCATTCATTAAAACCATAGGATACAGCATTGATCATATCTTCTTCAGCTATTTCATCTCCGCCGGCTTCAATCATCATGACTCTTTCTTTTGTAGCACAAACAGTAAGGCTCAGAAGACTTTTCTCTCTCTCCTTAGATGTAGGATTTAGAATAAACTGCTTATCTTCAGTCATTCCCACAGATACAGCAGCAACAGGAATTGTAAATGGTATACTTGATAAGCATAAAGCCAGTGAAGCACCATTTATAGCTAAAATATCAGGAACATTATCCTGATCTACAGAAACAACAGTACAAACAACCTGCACATCATTTCTGTATCCCTTTGGGAATAAAGGCCTCAGAGGCCTATCTATTGCTCTGCCATGAAGTATTGCCTTTTCTGATGGCTTTCCTTCACGTCTTATGAAGCCTCCCGGTATTTTTCCCACAGCGTACAGTCTTTCTTCATATTCAATGGCAAGAGGAAAGAAATCTATACCCTGTCTCGGCTCCTTCGAAGCATTAGCATTTACCATAACAACTGTGTCACCATATTTGATAAATAAGGCACAGTTTGATAACATACCTGTTTCTCCGTATTCAAATGAAAGTTCTCTACCAGCAATGGTAGTTTTTAAATTGTATTCCATAAAATACCCCCTTTCGGTATCAAAAAATTGTATTAACCTAAATAAAGAGCGGTTGCCCGCTCCTTACTATTTTCTTAATCCTAATTGTCCTATTAATGTACGATATCTTTCGATGTCAAGAGCATTAAGATAGTTTAAAAGACCCTTTCTCTGACCTACCATCATAAGCAGTCCTCTTCTAGAGTGGTGATCCTTTTTATGAACCTGTAAGTGGTCATTAAGGTTATTAATCCTCTCTGTAAGTAATGCTATCTGAACTTCAGGTGATCCAGTATCTCCTTCATGTCTAGCATATTTTTCAATTAATTCCTGTTTCTTAGCCTTATCCATGTTTACACCTCCAAAAATTATCCCCTTATTCCATGAGACCCGTTGGCAATTCGAGCTTCTTAGCATAAGGTTCACAATGTATTATATCAAAATGCATATACATTGTAAATACTATATATTAATGAAATTCTCTTTTCTTGCTGCTTCTTTATCTGAGGCAAGCTGATTTTTTAATTCCTGAAGGGAATCAAACCTGATTTCATCTCTGGTTTTCTTAACAAAGAAAATCCTGATATACTCATCATAAACGTCTCTTTCGAAATCCAGAATATGAGTTTCTACCCTGATTGGACTGCCCTCTGAAATAGTGGGATTATTACCTACATTGGTAATTCCCTTATACAGCACTGATTTATATAAAACATTTGTATAATAAACTCCGGAGCCTGGGATTATGTAATCTGAGAAGTCCAGGTTTACAGTAGGAAAGTTAAGTTTTCTTCCTATTTCCTTTCCGTGAATTACTTTCCCGTATATAGAAAAGTTTGAGCCTAAGAATTTATTAGCCAAATTAAGATTTCCATCTTTTATAAAATTTCTGATAAGTGAACTGCTAACAATATTATCTCCAATTTTAACTGCATTTATAACAT
>JAJBWD010000358.1:0-9031 GCA_032907345.1 Bacillota bacterium
AGTTAAATCGTTATATTTTACAAGTATGTATTAATTTATAGCTTATTTGTATGTAAATTATATCATTAATTTGACATTTTATCACGTCCCCTCATATTTTTTCTTTATTAATATACCCAAAAAACTATGAGATATAATAATCTCATAGCCTATATTTTTTAATAGTACTTTTATTATTGATGTCATGAACTTATTTAAGTTTAATTTTTATTTTATCTACACTTTTAATATTACCATTATCAGATTCGCAGCAATACTTAAATCCATCAATTACCAAATATAGTTCTTTAGGATTATCAAAATAAAAGCTTTCAAAGTTAACAGTCAATTTATGATTACTATTAGTATAGGTACTTCCAGGCAGTCCATTATACTTCCTACCATTGTTATCTGTAAAATACGCATTCTTGAAACCAAGGAACTCAATAGCTTTTCCTGTATTACTTCCTATAATCATATTCATATTGACTTCTGTAGGGAATGCTTCTACTTTGTCAATGGCAAAAGCAATATCACCTGTAGTATAATTTACATTTTCAATAATTTGAGGTTTTATATTCTTCATTTCCTTATCCAATGTTAGTTTTACGTTCCATAAGCCATCTATATTTATAGCTTCCCTTTTATTTTTATCAACAAATGCTTTTCTGGTAAATACTTTAGTATTTTTTTGATTAGTAGCTTCATCATCTGGCTGATAATATGCTTCAGTCAGCTTTGTAAACTGAATATTTAATTCATCCGGTATAACTGTATTTCCGTCTAATGCTTCAATCTCAATTGTCCCGGTTGATTTTTTAGTTTTTGTAAAATCTTTGTTTTTACTGATATATTGAAAAACATTAGCTCTGAATTTATTTAAATATTCCGGAGCCGGCTTATCATAGTTATCTCCGGTTTGGGAATAGATTTCAAGTATCCTGACAAAATCTATAATTTTACCCGTAGAATCATTGTATAACTCCTTTACACCAGAAGCGCACCCTTTACTTGATAAAATTAACCTGCCTTCTTTATCAGTAATGGAAAAATTTCCAGGAAGTAATTCCTGAAGATTATCATATCCTTTTTCTATTGTAAAGCTATAAGTAATAATAACCTTTTTATTATCTGCAATTACTGTATCTATAGAAGTAGTTATACCGTTATTCGAAGCTTTTAAGGATACAGCCTGCACAAAATTATTCTCCACTGCTTTTTTTATCCCATCGTCATGGTAAATTTCAAAATACTTTACCAATTTACCGATTATAGGAATCTTATTCATTGATTGTGCAAACGTTGGTACAAAGTTTACTGAAATTATAAGTACTACTAATAATGATGCTGCCACTATACTGCATTTCATCATGTTTTGAATTACTTTCTTTTTCTTTTTGTCCCTCTGCGCCTTTTTTATTGTATTTAGTACAACCTTATTGAGATTACCTGGAATTTTTATTTGTTCAAAGCCATTCTGCGAATTATAATTCATTTATATGCACCCCTCTCCCAATTCATTTTTTAATTTTTTAAGGGATCTGTATATATTAGCTTTAATCGTCCCTTTAGGAATTTGTAATACTTCCGATATCTGAGGAATAGTCATGTCCTGTGCATATCTTAGAATAATAATACTTTTTGATTTGATATCCAGTTTATCTATTGCCTTATAAAGGTCTATGTTTCTTGGTATCTCCATATCAATATCAGATAAATATTCCTCATCAATATCGATATTCTCATTCTCTCTGATATAAGTAATTCTGTTACTGACTTTTAATCTGTTGATGCATTGGTTTATTAATATCTTAATTATCCAAGTCTGAAAAAACTCAGGATTATTTAATTTTTTAATACCCATGTAAGCTTTATAAACTGTATCGCTTACCATGTCTAATGCTTCCTGTTCATTTTTCATATAAGTAAAGGCAATTCTATAAAGCTCTTCCTGGCACAAATTCATTAGTTCAACAAATGCTCCATCATCCCCCTTCTGAGCTTTTAATACAGTATTAATTTCATACATCCTATCGCCCCCTGGTTTTCTAATCGAAAATGAAAATGCTGCACTTTCCCATTACATCTATTAGACAAAGTAAATATAAAAAACGTTGCATCAAAAATTATATTTTAATTTAGATACTTTTTATTGAACATTTTTAATGGAGCCTGACATTTTAAATTTTAGTAATTCTACAAATAGGCAACGATAATAAAATTATTCATTATAATTATATCATTATTACCAAATAATGTATAAGAAGAGAAGCTTAATCAGTCTAATATTATTTTGAATGTAGATTTTCTACATGATATAATATAAAATAGATATTTGTCATTAGCAGTTAATATTTTTTAATAGGAAATAATAAACTCAAACTTTATCCCGATTTTGTCCTTTAGTTACTTACTATAATAATAAGGAGTGCATCAGTATATGATTAATGAAAAAATGAAAAAAGCACTGCCATCCATGGATGAATGGCTCAAAGAAGCAAAAGCTGATCCAGCTGCTTTACAGGAAGGGATGTTTTTAGTCCATAATGGTGTTGTACGCCAAACACCCAAAGCCAAGGTCCGCCAGGGAATTGATGACGGTTCCCAGGTTATGGGAATGGAATTTGCTTATGATGAAGCAAAGGTTAATGCAGCAATTGCTGAAGCCTATAAGATGGACGGTATCTTCCATGTCAGGGTTTGGCTTAATGAAGGCCAGCTTGAGCTTGGTGATGATATTATGTATGTGCTGATAGGCGGAGACATCAGACCACATGTTGTGGATGCCCTGCAATTCCTGGTAGGAAAGATTAAAAACGAATGTGTTACTGAAATTGAGCAAAAATTGTAATTAACAATTTTAATTATCCTGATTTTATACAATAACAGAAGAACCCTGCAAAGTAATAAATACCTGCAGAGTTCTTTTTCTATACGCAGGAACATATAACTATAAATTGAATTAATGTCACAAATCCCTGTGATTATTGTTAGATTTTATGTTTAAAAAATAACTTATAAAAACTTAATTACCTCATAATTTCGCTGTATTTTTACATGAATTAACATTTCTTCTATTCTATTGTAATTATGATAAGTTTAAAAATTCATAAGGCCTGTGTTCTTTAAATCAGATCTATCAACATCCTTTAAATAATATGAAGCAAATATCAGATGTAAGTTATCCCCCATTGTTTCCCAAAATATTGGTTAAATATATAACCATGTGTAACATTTTACCAAAAGTTAACGTTTACAGCACTTAATAAAAAGTTTATTATGTATTATATAATTTGCGATCCTATTTTGTTCCAGGAGTTGAGAAAATGTCAGAAATATTTCCATCAAAAGCCCTGGAGGTCAATCTTACAGAAACTCATGAGATGATCTCTGAAATCCCTGAGATTCAGAAATGGTTTATGGCACTATCAAAATCCCATTGGGGGATCTATAAAAGAACTCAGGATTTTTTTATAGAGTTTAACCACAAGTATCGAAACAACCATTATGTAATAGAGTCTTTACATAGTATATGCCTGGAAGACCTATGGTTCTACAATTCCCTGAAAGAACCGGAAACAGCCCTTTCGGTGCTGGCAGATATTTTTAAAAAACTATTTGAATCTGAGATGGAGGATAGTGAAAGGGAGCTTCTCATTCAAACTTTAATAAAATTCATGGATCGTCTTGCCAATTTGGGCAGTTTTCCCGTGAACATTATTTTCCGATGCATAGAAATCATACAAAATGACATAGAGAAACATGAGTTTTTGTATATAAAAAGCTCCGGCTATTTCAAAACTTATCTCAATGGAATCGCCCAGTATCCTGAGTTTAATGGAGTTTTGAGGGAACTTACATCAAATCTTCTGAGCAAGTGTATTGATTACTGGGAAAACACATCAAAAGCAGAAGAGTGGTTCAATTCCAAAATCCATCTTTTCCACTCTATGGATGCAGAGAAAATAAAAAATATTGGCCGCCCATTTTTTGACCACCTGAGAGATAAAATGAGGCAGGCAGAGGATTGGGAAATGCTGCGCCATATGATGTTCTACAATGACATATCCAATTATTTTCGCGGCTTTACTAAAAAATTCAGTTCCTATCTGGAAGCCATTCATTATCTTCATTATTTGCTGCATTTACCTGGAATGTCACACTTATACGACCATTTGCTCTATGACATGAACCGCAACTTAAGAAGTGTCTTTAAGGAGCTTGACAGAAAAGATATTATGGATTTTCTGGATACTATGATGGCGGAATTTCATGAACTTCAAAAGGATCATCCGGGAACAGTACTGGACTGCATTATCACTTTAGGCAGAGAAGTTATAGCTGCAGCGGATCAAAGCAGCATATCATATTTTATTAAAAGCCTTATTAAGCTGGGCTTCAACTATCCCGGAAAACTTAGCTTGAACTGCGACTGGCAGATTCAGGTCAACACAAATCATGTTAAGAATATAAGGGTTTGGCTGGCACTGATAGAACAGGATCCTTCTGCTATGAGAGAGCTTCTTGCTGCTCTTATAGTGAACCTGAAACTTGGAGGGATCTTTATATCAGATACAGATCTCTTTCAAAGGGACGTTACAAAGCTTCTGAATTCTCCTATGGGACCGGTTTACAGGGAAATTAAGCAGCTTGCCAGAATCTTCCCTGTCTATTTCCGTGATATAGGTGCTGAAGGACAGCTTAGGGAAGTCACAACAGCCATTGATGAGCTGTCCATGCGAAAGGACAAAATGATTCACTTTTTACGGAAGCAGATTCATACAGAAAGCAACAACACCCACATTGTGCTTGTAAATAAGATTATACAATATTGGTATGACGGAATCAAAGAACCCTTAAAAAATGCTGTACCCGGAGATATTTTTGAAAATTTGGATACTAAGGATGAGTGGTATACAGGTGTGCATGAAGTACTGGCAATGCTGTGTGAAAAGCTTGATGCAGACCCAAACGGACTTATGCATATTGATATTGAAATATTGAAAGAAACTTTGAATACAGTAAACTTAGGTGCCAGCCAGGATCGGAGCAGGGTGCTGTACATATTTAAAATTTACTCCTTAATACTTGAGAAGTATTCTTTAGAATCTGAGGATATTATCTCTATGATAAAGAATTATACTTTCTTTAACGGGGATGATCTGTGTATTTTGGAGAAAAATCTGGATGATAACCAAAATGAGGAAGCCATCAGACAAATTTATAAGCTGATGAAATACCTGAAGGAAATCATACTGGATCCGGAAGAAAGTGAAGCTTTAGAAAAAATTTATTATAAACGGCATATAGCTGTTGGAATTCCTTCTATGTACGGCCAATATATTGAGCGTAAATTTGAAGCTTTAGGTTTAATGTACAGGCTTGAAAGGACTGCAGCCAAACTGATGGCAGAGGTGATGCAGACATTTACTTCAGAGTATATCACTGCAAAAACCTTCCGTAATATCTATGATATACTGGTGCTGTTCAAAGAAGGCCTGGAGCTGGATGGAATATACAATCAGGGCTTTGACTCTCATTTAAATATGCTGAAATATGGCCTTTATTCTCCCAGCTTTTCTTTGGATCAATATGTAAATGTTTTTCAATTTATGGCACAGGATATCAAACAAATCATACGGGAATATTTCTTTGATGTTTATGAAAGGCCTCTTAAGGTTATAATACCTCAGGTCTTATCATATCGGAATCTGCAGGATCAAATAGATGACAGGCAGCTTTTTCAAATGGAATCAGAGAAATTTTTACGGGACAATCTATCCTCTGCCTTTTTAGTACAGGAGCTGGACAACTTTATAACTGATACAATAAATACATTAAGAAGCATGATTCATAACTACTCAGATAAATTTATTGAGAATATGCTGACTTATGACCCGGATCTCACCTTCAGCCTTTTGTCTCAAAAAACTGAGGAAGTAGACAACCCTGTATTCTTAGGTGCAAAAGCCTTCTTTCTCAAAAAACTGGTTACATACGGGTTCCCGGTTCCTCCAGGGTTTGTTATAACTACCGAGGTATTCAGGCACAAGGATACCATAAGCAGCCATCCTTATATGCACCGGGATTTTGACAGGATGATTGAAAACAATATTATGAGCATTGAACAAATCACAGGGCAAAAATATGGGTACCCCGGGAACCCTCTGTTTTTTTCTGTCCGTTCCGGGTCATCCATCTCACTGCCCGGTGCAATGAAGACATTCTTAAATGTGGGAATAAATGATGAAATAGCGGAAGCTTACAGCAATGTAAATGGATATGGATGGACCGCCTGGGACTGCTACAGGCGTTTTCTCCAAAGCTGGGGTATGGCCTTTGGTATAGACAGGGATATCTTCGACCAGGTAATACTGGATCATAAACAGCGGTGTGGAGTAGAACTGAAAATCCAGTTTAAAAAGGAACAAATGAAGGAGATAGCCTTTTCCTATAAAAAAGTGCTGAAGGATTACAGTATACAAGTTGAAAGCGATCCCTTCAGGCAAATGAAACAGGCTATCAGATGCGTTATGGACTCCTGGTCTTCAAAAAGTGCAGTTTCTTACCGAAATCATATGCAGATTGCGGATGAATGGGGAACTGCAGTACTGGTTCAGAAAATGATACTTGGGAATTTGTCGTCACGTTCCGGTACAGGGGTGGTATTTACAAGCAGCCCATTCAGCGGCTCTTCAGGAATCAGTCTTTACGGAGATTTTTCACTTTGCAGTCAAGGGGAGGATGTAGTTTCAGGGCTGGTAAACACACTGCCTATTTCAGAATACCAGCGCAGGAATCATTACAGTGACTGCAGCCTGTCTCTGGAAACGGGATTTCCTCAAATTTACAAAACGCTGAACCGTTATGCAAAGCAAATGATAGAGCAATATGGTTTTGTCCACCAGGAAATTGAATTTACCTTTGAAAAAGATCATCCGGACAGTTTATATATATTGCAGACCAGAAACCAAAATCTGAAAAAGAATAAGTCCTGTTCTGGCTTTCTAAAGCCTCCAAATGAAATGAAACTTGTGGGACATGGTATCGGTGTAAGCAGCAGTGTCTTATCAGGTCTTTTAGCCTTTGATATGGAAGATATAAAAAGGTTAAAAGAAAAAAATAAGGAAGCAAAAATAATACTTGTAAGACCAGACACAGTACCTGACGATATCCCGCTGATTTTTATCTGTGATGGCCTGATTACCGCCAAAGGTGGTGTAACATCCCATGCCGCAGTGACAGCAGCCGGTCTGGGCAAAGTGTGCATAGTGAAATGCAGAGGGCTTAATGTTAAGGAATCTGAAAAAAAGTGTACAATAAACGGTCATACTTTTATGCCGGGAGATTATATATCCATAGACGGCAGTCTGGGCAACATTTATGAAGGTCAATACAAAATATATTTTAAATAAAAAAACATTAAGGGGGAACATACATATGGAAATTAATTTACAAAACAAAAGGATACTTGGAATCAACGGCATCGGCCGGATCGGGAAGCTGACATTATGGAATCATCTGAATTTAAAGTATTTTGACGGAATTGTCATCAACTCCGGACGTGAACTGGGAAAGAAAATAGAGGATATCATCCATTATCTGTCTACAGATTCCACCTATGGGACTTTGAATAAGTTTTTATACGGGTATACAGGAAAATCCTGCGATATAAAAATTTTAGACAGGCAGGAATGTTTGATTGAAATGGATGGAATACCGGTAAAAATAATAAAAGAAGCCAGGAATCCAAGAGAAATCAATTGGGCTAAAGAAGGTGTAAGACTGGTTATAGACTGCACCGGTGTTTTTTTAGACCCAACACTGCCGGCAGATCATCCTAAAGGAAGCCTGAGAGGTCATTTAGAAGCCGGGGCAGAAAAGGTAATTCTAAGCGCACCCTTTAAGATTAAGGATTCAACGCGAAAGCTTCCCGAGGACTGTGCAACATTTGTATATGGAGTAAATCATTCCTCTTACGATCCATTAAAACATCATATTTTATCTGCAGCAAGCTGCACCACTACAGGTCTTGCTCATATGGTAAAGCCTCTCCTTGATACAAAGGAGACATCAGAAATTGTTACCGCATCCATGACTACTGTGCATGCTTCCACAAATAACCAGAGCATACTGGATGCTCCGCCTAAGGCAGGAAGCAAGGATTTAAGAAGAAACCGCTCTGTTTTCAATAATATCATACCTACCTCAACAGGTGCGGCTATTGCATTGGAGGAAATTATTCCTGAAATAAAAAAGGTTGGTTTCATGGCAGATTCCATAAGGGTCCCTACCAGTACTGTGTCCCTTATTTCACTGAACCTTACATTCCGTACCGAACGGACTGACAGCGGAGAACCAATCATTAACCATAATTTCATAAATGATATCTACAGAAAGGCTGCTGCCGGAGCCCAGAAAGACCTTTTAATTTTCAGTGAAAATCAAAATGTTTCCTCCGACTTGATGGGCTGTCAGGCAGCCATTGTCATAGAAGGTCTTGAAAATCATACAAGAACCGGCTATTTATCTTTTGATGCTGAAACCTTTAAGCATTTTGGAATTGAAACGAATCATGAAATGAATCTGCCGGTGACACATGCAAAAGTCTTTGGATGGTATGATAACGAGTTCGGCTGTTATGTAAACTGCCTGGGAAAACTGACAAAGTACGTGGATAAGAATCTCATCTAAAGCTGTTAAGATTACTGCAAAAAAAGCTATGGGATACATTCTCATAGCTTTCCTTTTTATTTTAATAAAGTTTTCTTTATAATGAATCTGAGTATATTTGCCGTACTCTTTCCTTTGTGGCTTCAACTGGCGCCATGCTTAATAACAAGTCTAAGCTTGGAGTATTAAATGCCAGATTAACTAACTTATCTACATCTTCTGCTTTAAAACCTAAGTCTGATAGTTTTTCAGTTATTCCGACTGAATTCAGCCATTTCTCTGCTATGCTGCCGGCCTTTTCAGCTTCCTCAGCTGTTCCCTTTAATTCTTTAGTTATTGGAGAAAGTATTTCCGCCATAATTTCAGGTACAGCAGGATA
>JAJBWD010000359.1:0-11385 GCA_032907345.1 Bacillota bacterium
GATGTACGCATGGCTAGACAAGGGACAGAATAGCATTAATTTACCGTATGTGAATGGGTATACATCAGATCCGAATGTTGACGTACGATATTTCTTTGTGGTTAGCATCAACGACGGACCTTTTGTCTCTGTTCCATATGCAGAAGCAGCATCAAATAATCTGAAAGACAGCAACGAGAATATCGATGCAGCAAAAGGCTTGAGCGCCTTCGGATCTGCCAATAGAAATGTAACCGATCCGGATGGAACTACTAACCAATGGGTTTATCCCTTAAGTTTTACGTTAAAACCGGGAACGAAATATACCTTTGCATACTTACGCGGATTTGTAGCGAACAACGGTATGTCATTAATCCTGTCAAAGGATACAACAGCCGATGGAAAAGAAGGTTATATAGGAGTAATTCAAGGTCAAAAAAATCTCACAACAGCAGAACAGGATCAGTGGGTAGCACACAAAAATGATATGTATCAATTTGCCAAAAAAGTTACTCTACTGAAAACCGAATCCGGAGAAACAATAGTAGGAGATACAACAAAACTACCATTAAATTCTGTAGAGTTTGCAGATTTCTATCACACTTGTCAGACCTACGCTGATTTGACGGCTCTCAACGCCAAGATTGACGAAGCCGAAACCTTTGCAGGCGGAGTAACAGATAATGATTACAAACTGGGTACCTATAGAAAGACAAGTGTACAAGCTTTGAACACATTGATTGCTGAGATTAATGCAAAAACAACTCTTAATGAAGAACTTCAGACATCTGTTGACGCACAGACAGAAGATCTCAACAAAGCATTAAATTATGCTAAGGAGCCTGCAATTTTGGTTAAAGGCGTTACACTTGATAAAAACAGGGCGGATATTATTGTGGGAGACACCTTAACCCTTAAAGCATCAGTATCCCCTGAAAATGCAGATGACCCAACAATTACATGGACATCTTCAAATGATAAAGTCGCATCTGTAAAAAATGGCGTTGTAAAGGCTGTTTCTGCAGGTAATGTAACAATTACTGCAACAACAGTTGATGGAGGTTATACAGCGACTTGTGCAATAGAAGTAAAGAATATTAACAAATCAGTAACCAACACTAACAATTCCGTAGGTGTCAATTATAATACCTCGGCCCTGCCAACAGGAATTTCTGTTAGTTCAGTAAAGAATATCGTTATTACCTCCGGCACAGATAAAACCAGCATTGAAAAAGCTTTAAGCAATATCGGATATACAAATCTTTTGATCAACGATGTGCAGCTTCTGGATTTAGATGGCAGCCCAATAACCAGTCTCTCAGGTAATGTTACCGTGAAGATTAAGATACCAACTGGTGCAGCCAACGAGGACTTAAGCGTATTCTGGTATAATACTGCTACTGGTAAGCTGACCAATATGAACGCCACCAAACAGAATGGCTATCTGCTTTTTAACACCAATCATTTCAGCTATTATGTAGTGGCAAAAGCAGCCAAAACCTCTTCTTCAACGTTACCACAAACCGGTTCTCCACTGGATCTACTAACTATTATGCTTATAGGCATGAGTTTCCTTGGGACAGGACTTTTCTTAACGCTGAAAACAACAAAAAGAAACAAAATATAATTAAATAAATAACTATGATAAAGCAGGGAAGCATTCTCTGCTTTGTTATTTGCAGCATCATTTGCAATTACGCTTGGCGGTAACAAAACGACAGACTGGTATTTCGGTATTGATTATTTTCACATTTTCAAAGGTAATTTTACATTTATTAGTTTACGCCTGAATTGACTAATTAATAAATTTACTCTTTAAAACTGCTGGATACCTAAAGGTGTTGACAAAGGGGCAAATGTTAAATTATAATTAGAGTTATTAAAATAAAAATAACCAGTTTAGTTTTAAAAAATCAGGTTATATTATGGGATATAGATAAAGCATATTCCATACTTAAAATTTAATATAAATTCTATGATTGTGAAAGTATTGGATAAATGATACTCAAAGAGAGCAGGGTAAGGTGAAAGCCTGCAGGAATTTTATCTTAAGAAGAGAGCACAGGAGAAGCCTGCAGGAGTTTAGTATGGCAGGACGCTAAACAGCGTTATATATTTGAGTGGACTTTCAGTCAACTAGAGTGGTACCGCGGATACACCCGTCTCTTTATGAGATGGGTTTTTTTATTTATTAAAAAGGAGATGGAGCAATGGACTACAAAGAATTAGTAGCAAAAAGACTAAAAGAATATTTAGACATGGAGATTACAGATATAATTTCTCTTATAGAAATTCCGCCAAAGCCTGAAATGGGAGATTATGCTTTTCCATGTTTTCAGCTGGCAAAGACTTTTAGAAAAGCACCGAATATGATTGCTAAAGAATTAGAAGAGAAAATTAACAAGGAAGGCTTTGAGAAAATATCAGCCTTAGGACCTTATATCAACTTCTTTATGGATAAGGGAGTATATGTTAAAAATACAGTAGAAGAAATTCTTGATTTAAAAGAGAAGTATGGGACATCAAATATTGGAGCAGGGAAGAATGTAACAATAGACTATTCTTCACCAAATATTGCTAAGCCTTTCCATATAGGACATTTATCCACAACAGCCATTGGAAATTCACTGTATAAGATACTTCAGTCCCAAGGATATAACTGTATAGGTATAAACCATATAGGAGATTGGGGAACTCAGTTTGGAAAGCTTATCGTAGCTTATCATAAGTGGGCAGATGAAGAAAAGCTGGAGAAGGATCCTATAAATGAGCTTCTGAGAATATATGTAAAATTCCATGAAGAAGCAGAAAAAGATCCCAGCTTAAATGATATGGCAAGGGCACATTTTAAAAATTTAGAGGATGGAAAAGAAGAAGAAACAGTTCTGTGGAAGAAATTTAAGGAACTTTCCTTAAGGGAATTTAACAGGATATATGATTTATTAGGAGTTAAATTTGATTCCTTTAACGGAGAAGCTTTTTACAATGACAAAATGGATCCAATAGTTGATTTACTTCAGGAAAAGGGACTTTTGGTAGACAGCAACGGAGCTAAGGTTGTTATGCTGGATGAATATAACATGCCTCCCTGCATAATTAAAAAGTCAGACGGAGCTACCATATATGCAACCCGTGACCTGGCAGCTGCTAAGTACAGGAAAGATACCTATGACTTTTACAAAAATATTTATGTATTTGGAAATACCCAGGCCCTTCACTTCAGACAGTTCAGCACAGTACTTAAAAAAGCAGGCTTTAAATGGGCTGATGATATGGTTCATGTTGGCTTTGGCTTAGTTAAGCTGGCAGATAAAAAGCTGTCCACAAGACACGGAGATGTAGTATTCCTGGAGGAACTGCTGCACGAATCCATAGCTAAGACATTGGAGATAATAAATGAAAAGAATCCAAATCTTGAGAACAAGGAAGAGGTTGCAAAGAAGATAGGAGTTGGAGCTGTAATATTCTCAAATCTTAAAAACAGCCGTGAAAAAGACATAGTATTCAAATGGGAAGATGTATTATCCTTTGAAGGAGAATCAGGTCCTTATGTTCAATACACCTATGCAAGAGGAAAGAGCATATTAAGAAAAGCAGATGTAGACTACAAGGATGCTGACTTAACACTCCTTAACAGCTTTGAAGAATTTGAACTGGTTAAGCTGCTTGGAAGTTATAAAAAGTGGATTGATTTATCCATAGAAAAATATGAACCATCAATGATCACCAGATATACTCTGGAGGTTGCTAAAGCCTTCAATAAATTCTATAATGCAAAGGGCATATTAAATGCTGATACAGAAGTTAAAAAAGCAAGACTCTGCCTGGTTGAAGCTGCCGATATAGTAATAAAGAGTGCCTTAGGCTTAATCGGTGTAGAAACAGTAGAAAAGATGTAGGTGAAAACATGATAAAGCATATTGTAATGTGGAAATTGAAAGAAACATCAGAAGGCTGTACAAAAGAGGAAAATGCAAAAAAAATAAAAAGTCTCCTAGAGAACCTTAAAGACAAAATTTCAGAGATAAAATACTTAGAGGTAGGCATAAATGTTAATTCATCAGAATCTGCCTTTGATGCTGTTCTAATATCTGAATTTGAAACCTTAGAGGATTTAAATTCTTACCAGGTAAATCCGGAGCATAAAAAAGTATCTGCCTTTGTAAAGTCAGTAAGACTTGACAGAAAAGTCGTGGATTATATATTCTAATAATAAAGCTGCAGAATCCTGCAGCTTTATCTATCAGCTTTTTCTTTATAATAAGGACAGTGGGAGGAGCAGCTTCCGCAGCTGCACTTTCCCTTTGACTTATTTCTAATATTTTTATATATAATATATACTGATAATAATATTATCAATACAGTTATAATTAATTCAGCCATAATATCACCTCAAAATCCTAATAATTTTCCCACATTGAAAAATAACATTGATACTATATATGCTGTGCATAGCTGATAAATTATTGAGAAAGCAGCGGTTCTGTTTCCATACTCCTTTTTCATGGTAGCCACTACAGAAACGCAGGGGGTATACAGCAGCACAAATACTAAGAAAGCATAAGCAGATAAGGGAGTAAAATGCATTGGAAGTATAGTAGTCAGTGAGCTTCCATATATAACTGCCAGTGTTCCAACTATAACTTCCTTTGCCATAAATCCGGTAAGAAGTGCTACTGCATTTTGCCAGCCGGCAAATCCCAGCGGAATAAATATAGGAGAAATAACCTTTCCGATATAAGATAAGAAGCTGTTTTCAATATTAGTAAAGCCGCTTGGACCTAAATTTGATAAGAACCAGACTATAACCGAAGCTGCAAAAATAATAGTTCCTGCCTTTTTCAAGAATCCCTTTCCTTTTTCTACTGTATGTAAAAGAAGATTTTTCATTTCAGGCATTTTGTATTCGGGAAGCTCTATTATAAAAGGATCTTCCTCCTTCTTAAATATTGTATTCTTAAATATAATTCCGATAAGAAAAGCTATTAAAATTCCTAAAATATATAATGAGAATACAATTTGAGTTTCCTTTCCTTTAAAAAACAGTGATGCAAACAGAGCGTAAACAGGAAGTCTTGCATTACAGGACATAAGAGGAACCAGCAGTGCCGTCATTTTCCTGTCTTTTTCACTCTCTAAAGTTCTTGTAGACATAATTGCAGGAACAGAGCAGCCAAAACCCACAATCATAGGAATAAATGCCTTTCCTGATAGTCCCATCCTTCTCATTAACCTGTCCATAATAAATGCAGACCTGGCCATATAGCCGCTGTCTTCTAAAAATGATATTCCAAGAAATAAAGTCAAAATAATAGGCAGAAATACAATAACTGAACCAACACCGGATATTATTCCATTAATTATAAGTGACTTAAACCAGGGTGATGAGCTCTTTAGAAGTCCTTCAAATAAAGGAATCATATAATCCGAAATAAGTTGGCTTAAAACCTGCTGAAGTGGTGTACCCACCCAGGAAAATGTCAGTTTAAATATAAGAAACATAATTGCAATGAAAATAGGGTATGCCAAAAATTTATTTAGTATTATTTTGTCTAACTTATCAGATATGCTGTTTTCTTCATTATAATCATATTTTATACAATCTTTTAGTATTGATGAAATATAATTATATATTTCTTTATCATCCTTGGATTGATAATCATTCTCAATTACTGGTCTTAAAAAATTACCCTTTTTTATAAATTGGGTGACTTCACTTATTCCAGTGCCCTTGGAGGCTGATATTGGTATTATTTTTACATTAAGCCTTTTTTCTAAAAGCTTTATATCTATCTTCATTCCTCTTTTATCTGCTACATCTATCATGTTAAGAAGTAGCAGCAAGGGCTTATTAAATTTTTTCAGCTGAAGTGTAAGATAAAGGTTTCTCTCCAGCTTTGAAGAGTCAACTATATTAATTATTAAGTCGCAATCGTCTGACTCCAGGAATTCCTTTGATATCTTTTCCTCATTGGAGAAGGTGTCCATGGCATATATGCCTGGCAGATCTACAATCTTTATGTCTTTATTCAGGTAACCTTCCTTTTTCTCCACCGTTACCCCTGCCCAGTTACCTACATATTGATTTAAACCGGTTAAGACGTTAAAAAGAGAGGTCTTGCCAACGTTGGGATTTCCTAAGAGTGCTGCAGTAATCATCTTATGCCTCCCCTAAGAAAATGTTCTTTGCATCATCTTTTCTTATTGCTAAATTAAAGCCTCTGAAGTTTATAATCATTGGGTCTCCCAGAGGAGCCATTTTAATTACCTTAACATCAGTTCCCGGAGTGCATCCTAAGGCAAATAGCCTTTTCGTAAGTGCCCTGTTTCCCTGAACAGAATGAACCTGTCCTTTTTGTCCTGGTTTTAATTCTGATAAACTCATAATGACCTCCTATTAATTGGTTTTAATATTTGAATCATCAATTGATAATAATTCTCAATCTCAATATACCATAGAGCTGCAATAAATGCAACCGGTGATATCGTTTACTGTTGTAATTTTTATTGAAAATATTTTTTTGCGCATAGGACAAGCCCTATTTGGATAAGATAGAGGTATTATTTACAAGGAGGCCTTTTATGTATAACTTATTTTCAGAAGGAATAAATGTTAGAAAATTAAATAAGGTGATATGTCCACACTGTCAGAGTGAAGAGATAGTCAAATATGGTTTTTATAAAGGAGACCAGAGGTATAAGTGCAAAGACTGCGGCAGGACCTTTAATCCATACACAGGGACACTTCTAAACTGGTGCCATTATAAGAATAAGTGGGCAGATTTTATAGAAACCATGGGGGAGGACATGTCCCTGAGAGAAGCCGACCAGGCTATAGGAGTCCATTATTCTACTTTGTTTTATTGGGGACACAAGGTAATGAGCATATTAAACCAGGGGAATGAGGATAAGTTAAATGGAATAATTGAAATGACAAAGATAGGTCTGCCATATCTTAATAAATACTATCCAAAAAAGATAGAAGAAGATGAAGAAAATAAATTTTTAGAAGGCGATGAGCCGGGAAAAAGAGATTTAGTTTATTTAACATTTTTATATCAGAGAAATAACCGGCTTGATTCCTATGTTTACAGGGATAAGACAAGAGTAATGGATTTTATTTGTGACATATCAAATGAGATAGATAAGAAAAGCAGGATATGCCTGAATAGTAATTATCCCTTTAAATTTCCTCTTTTATATAACAAGTTTAAAGTTATTGGAACATCAGGAAGAAAGGGTAAGAGAAAATTCTATTACAATGCTAAAAAATCAGTGAAGCTCCTGTCGGGCTTCAAAACATGGATGAGAAAATTCCATGGAGTATCCAGCAAGTATTTAAACAAATATGCTGCTTTCTATAAGGAGCATAAGACATTTAATACTATGGAGTTTACTATATTCTCCTGCTTAATTAAAAATATTGAAATCAATAATAGTTTGGCATCCAGAGGGGATGTCCTATATTGATCAAAATAGGTATCCACAAATTTCGAAACAAAAATTAAAGACTGAAAATTAAAATTCAGCATGAAATTATTTTTTTTAATGCTGAAATTATGATATTATGAATACAGGAAAATTATATTATTTATAAATAAGTAAAGGGGGCAGTGAAATGGATAAAGCAGCTTTTTTTGATATAGATGGAACACTATATAGAGAAGGATTAATTACTGAAGTATTTAAAAAACTGGTAAAGTATGAAATAATTCCTCCGGAAAAATGGTACAATGAAGTTAGGCCGGATTATAATAAATGGGATAAAAGGCAGGGAAACTACGATAATTATCTGCTTAAAATGGCAGAAATATATAAAAAGGGAATCGTTGGCCTTCACAAATCTCAAGTTGAATTTATTGCAAAGAATGTAATAGAGCAAAAAGGAGACAGAGTATATACATTTACAAGAGACAGAATAAAATGGCATATGAATATGGGGCATAAGCTTATTGTAATATCCGGAAGCCCTATGGAACTTGTTTCTCAGATGGCTATTAAATATGGATTCCACGACTATGTTGGTTCAGTATACACATTAACTGACAGTGATACATATACCGGAGAGGTCATCCCAATGTGGGACAGCATAAGCAAGGAGAAATCAATAAATAAATTTATTAAAAAATATGATATAGATTTAAATGAAAGCTTCGCTTATGGTGATACTGCAGGAGATGTATCAATGCTTAAAAGGGTAGCATATCCTTTTGCCATAAATCCAACAAAAGAACTGATTAATGAAATTATCGGGGATGAAAAGTTAAAAGATAGGGCAAAAATAATTGTAGAAAGAAAAGATGTGGTTTATCAGCTCGACAAGAACTGCATTAATATTTTATAGAGAAGAGTGATTTAGTGATTATAAAGGAAGAAGTAATTGATGTAGAAATGCCTGATGAAAAAGCGAATAATCTAAATGGCTCTTATGAAGAAATATGCAGTAAATCTGTT
The DNA here is from genome assembly GCA_032907345.1 of Bacillota bacterium. Lineage (GTDB taxonomy): Bacteria > Bacillota > Clostridia > Clostridiales > Clostridiaceae > JAJBWD01. The sequence continues at coordinate 8,434 of JAJBWD010000359.1, forward strand.
TTTTTCGATTTAGAGCATTATGTTTATAAAAAGCCAAAATGTGTTGGAGTATTTGGAGTTTGTACATATATTCAGGGCAAGTTAAAAGTTACTCAATATATGATAGAAGATGATAGGGATGTAAAAGAAATCCTTGTTTGGGGAAAAGAATACTTCAGGAAATGTGAAAATGAAGGGAAAAAGTATATAGTAACTTTTTCAGGTAATAATGACTTTTTAGTTATTAATTATTTATTTGATAAGTTCAGAATTGATTATAATATATCTGAAAAGTTTACACATATCGATATCCAAAGGGAATATGAAAAAATATACAAAACATCTATAGGACTTAAGGCTCTTGAAAAGCAGTTTAACATATTAAGGGAAAGTCAGTTAATCAGCGGCTCTACACTGGCAAAAACCTTCAGTAAATTAACGAAGGATAACTGTTATATTAAGAGAATTCCTAAAGAAAAGATAGAAAAAATCCTGCTTTATAATCAGCAGGACGTAGTCAGCCTGTACCAGATGTGTAAAAATTGGAATGAATATATGAAAGCCCCTGAAGACTAGGGGCTTTATATTATGGAGATTGCATAATATAAGGCCGCTGGTCTATGTTGAAAATAACGAATTTTCACCGTTTTTTCAACATGGAATAAAATTATGAATTATGCAATCTCTTTTATTATGCAATTTTTTAAATTATGCGTTTTTTAGTTTTTCAATTCCAATCTCAATTCTTTTTAGGCTTTCCTCTTTTCCTATTAGGTCAGCTATTTCAAATGCACCGCCGGGTGTAAATTTCTTGCCGGAGAGGGCTGTTCTTAGAGGCCATAAAACCACACCGTTTTTAACTCCCAATTTTTCTATAAGAGCAGTAATTGCGTCTCTTACACCTTCTAATGAAAAATCCTCTAATTCCTTAAGAACCGGATAACACTCTTCAAGAGATGACAATGAATTTTCATAATTTGTCTTCATTTTCTTATGAACATAAAGATCGATGCTATATTCAGGAAGAGCTTCTATAAAGTCTATCTGCTCAGGAATATCGCTGAGTACTTCGGATCGAGTATGAAGGAGCTCACTGATTTCCATTAAATTAAAGTCCTTGTTCAAAACTTTTTTGTAGTAAGGCAGGGCTAAAGCATGGAATTCATCTATAGATAGCTTTTTTATATATTCTCCATTCATCCATCTTAATTTAACCGGGTCAAATATGGCAGGGGATTTATTAATATTATGGAAGTCAAATATTTTAACTAAATCCTCTAATGAAAATATCTCTTCATTTATTCCGGGATTCCAGCCAAGAAGTGCAATATAGTTTAGAACTGCTTCTTTTAAATATCCCTTTTCCACTAAATCCTGGAAGGAAGCATCTCCGTTTCTTTTACTTAATTTCTGCTGGGCATCCTTCATTATTGGAGGACAGTGAACATATACAGGCACATCCCAGCCAAAAGCCTGGTAAAGCCTGTTATATTTTGGAGTAGAAGATAAGTACTCACTTCCTCTTACTACATGGCTTATCTTCATCAGGTGGTCATCTACCACATTTGCGAAATTATATGTAGGAAGTCCGTCTGATTTTATAAGTATCATATCATCCAGCTCTTCATTGTCTACTGAAATTTTTCCGTATATAACATCATCAAAGGAGGTGGACCCTTCTGACGGATTATTTTGCCTGATTACATATGGAATTCCGCTGCTTAGCTTTTCCTCAATTTCTTCTTTTGACAGGCTCAGGCAGTGCTTGTCATATTTGAAAGGCCTTTTCAGAGCCTCTGAATTTTCTCTAAGTATATCAAGTCTTTCCTTTGAGCAAAAGCAGTAGTAAGCTTCTCCTTTTTCAACTAACTCTTTTGCATACTTCAGGTATATATCCTTTCTTTCGCTCTGGATATATGGGCCATATTCTCCGCCAACGTCCGGACCTTCATCATGGATTAACCCAGTCTCCTTAAGAGTATTAAATATTACATCTGTAGCTCCCTGGACAAGTCTTTCCTGATCAGTGTCCTCTATTCTAAGTATGAAATCACCATTCTCATGCTTTGCTATCAGATAAGCATAAAGGGCTGTTCTTAAATTTCCCACATGCATGTAGCCTGTAGGGCTTGGGGCAAATCTTGTTCTTACCTTATCGTACATTTCTTTCACTCCTATTTGAGAAAACTGCCTTATTACAATTTTCTAATTTATAAATAAAACCTCTCATATGTAAATGAAAGGCCTAAAATCCAAGTTAATAATATAATATAATGATTTTTATGTCAAGTTCATCTAAGGAAATTGCATAATTACACTTTGGCTTAGTTCTTAGTTAAAAATAAATTCTTGAATTATACAATTTCCTGAGCTGAAATATATTATAATATTTGTTGAGGTGATATTATGAAATTTATGCATATTTCCGATTTGCATTTAGGAAGTATATTAAATATAGGAAACAATGAGACAAGCTTTATCCGGGATATAGAAATAAATGGAGTATATAATGCATTTAATAAGGCTGTAGATACGGCCATAGAAAAAGAAGCAGACTTCATAATCATTTCAGGGGATATATATGACAGGGACTGTTATTATGTAAGGGCAAATAAAATATTTTTAGATGAAGTAGAAAAGCTTAAGAAAAACAATATAAATGTATATATTATTCACGGAAATCATGATCCTCTTAAGGGTATGAAAGATTTATATGATATTCCTGACAATCTTTATGTTTTTCCCTATGGCAAGCCTGAAATTTATGAAATTAAGGACAAGGAAGGAAGCATAATCTGCAGAATAATAGGCCAGTCCTATGAAAAAAAAGAGGAAGGCAAAATGATGTATAAATCTTTCTCACTTCCTGATTCCTCTTCTAATATAGGAGTTTTACATACATCACTTAACATAAACGATAAAAAATACGTTCCTTCCTCAGTAAATGAATTATCCTCAGTAAAAGGGATTGAC
>JAJBWD010000360.1:0-3479 GCA_032907345.1 Bacillota bacterium
ATTATAATACCACCAATTATTTTAAAATTAGCTCTATTATATCAGATTTTGCAGTATCTGTGTTTTTATATTCAGCTACCAGCTTATTTGGTACCTTTTGCATAGGTTCAAATTTATATAATACTGTACCTTTATACCCAAGTATACCATTATAAGCATCAACGCTGGAACTATAGGGTTTTATTATTTTTCCTTCTTCATCTTTAAATACCAGGTTACCATATTCAAATTCATTATTAGATTTTATTAAAACAGCAGTTGATATTGGTGAAAAACTTATTTTTTTAAAAATCAACACCACTTCTTTTCCTTCGTTTTGTATTTCAAGCTGCTTGTTTAGATTGTAATTTTTAATGTTTTTAGCGATTTTTCCCTTCGATACGTTAAAATTAAATTTCCAGTCTTCTTTAACATTATTTATTTCCTTAAAATCAATTTCTACATTAAAGTTTTCTGGTATATTCATTTCATTAATGTCGTAATCCTCAATTACCTGGATGGTGTATTCATCAATTACTCTGTCTGATCCACCGGCTCCTCCAACAAAATCCATGCCATTTATTTTTATACTTTTTGCCGGAGTATAGGGAAATGGATTTCCATTCCGGTTAATCAGCCCTGATACTTTTTCCGAACACTTAATTGTATAAATTAATTTGAAGCTGAAGTCATCCATAACTATTTCATTAAGTTTAACTTCATATCCTTTACTTTTTTTAGTTTCCTCTATAACCTGTGTATAATCCTTGAAATCACCACCATATCCTAGTCCAAACTTTTGAAACAATGTATTCAGAATTGGTATGCTTTCTGCAAAGGCAGAAAATGAATGCTGTGGTATAATTGCGGAAAATGAAAGAAATAAGATTATAGCAGCTGCCACTATTCCTGATTTGATAAGAAGTTTATGCTTTCTCGTTTTTATCAAACTTCTTACATTATTTTTTATCCGCCTTTTACTTACATCATCTAGCTCTGCATCAATTGAATTAATCTTTTCTATATCAACTTCTATATCATTAAAGTACTTGTATATATCTTCCATCATTATTCTCCTCCTCAAATGATTGAAATTTTTCCCTTAATAATTTTTTGCCTCTTGATATTCTTGTATCTATAACATTTCTTGATACACCTAGTTTTGAAGCAATTTCATTGATATTTTCTCCAAGGTAAAATCTCATAATAAATATTTTTTTATCTGTTTCATCCATTTGATTTATACACTCAAGCAATTCCTTCCGTTTTTCATTAGCTAATACCTTATCTTCTGTAGATAAATCAGAGGTAATTGTATAATTATCGATATCAACTGTTATTCTATCTTTAGCAAATCTTCTTTGATAGTCAATTGCTTTGTATTTAGCAATTACACAAATCCAGTGTACAAATTTTTCAGGTGTTCCAGAAAACATACCTGAATTATTCCAAATACTTAAAAGAACATCATTTAAGCATTCTTCGACCAGTCCTTTTTCACCATAACTATTTAGGACATTATAAATAGCCTTATAAAGAAGATTACTATAAGTATTAACTAAATAATCTAAGGCCTTGGCGTTTTTATGTTTCAACTGTTCAGGTAAGTTAGTTTCGTTTATTTTCAAAACTAATATCCCCTTTCTATTATTCTTTAGGAATTCCTCTCATATATCTAAACGAATAATGTATGTATTTTCTTACATATAAAGTATAAAATTACAATTAAATTTTACCATAATTTTGAAACGATATTACTCTACAGGCATAAATATAGAGATACTGATTCTGCACCTCTGTAAGATTGATTATCTAAAATTGTTGTTTATCTTCCAGTAATTTCAGCACTATCACCAATTATTTTAATAAATGACTAAAGTTCATTGTCATCCGTCCATGAGACCTCCCCAAGTAAGTGCGACCGCCTTCACTTCATCTATCTGCCACATTTACTTATTAAATCTCAAATAGCATAGGGTTTTGTTTTGATTATCAAACTTACCCGACTTAAGTAAGCCTTATATGTGGTTCGTATCCCTCAGAACAGAGTATTGCCGCAGCTTCTTTCAGATTCAACCTCACGATGGACACCCTTGCCGTAAGCTAATGGTTGGCACTATCAACCCCCAAAGTGGACTTTCACCACATAAGCTGTCGCCCATGCTGGGCACACTAATAATGCCCTTTGGATGAACTCCAAAGGGCATTGCTTTTAACAAATCACTTTTTTCTTACTTTTTCAATACAAATGCTTTTAAATTCTGCTTTATTTTATCATATGTTTTTACTACTTCATCATATTTATAAAAAAATTCGCTGCCCTTTAAGGGAGAATCTTCATTTAGCAACACCAAATCATAGTTTAATAATTCCTGACATTTTATATCTGACTTTCCGAAGTCAATTTTTGTACTTTTAGTTGCTTCATTTAATAAAAATTTTCCATAAAATATTGATGATGGAATAAAGCTTCTTTTCTCTATAATGTTTCTATATTTATACCAGGGAGGCTTGATAATATTCTTTAAGCAACCAACATATTCCCTATTATTTACCATAGGCGTAGAACCGCTATTTGAAATACAAATGTTTGTAGATATCACTAATGGTTCAAAGATATATATTGTATCTCCTTTCTTTATCATCTTTTCATCATCTTTATATACATTTAATACTTTAACAGAGGTTCTCAACCCCATATTATATTTAATCCTCTCACCAGTAGGTTTAACTGAGATAATATAAGGTGAATTGCATTTCAAATTATCAAAATCATTAATATTATTATTAAATATCTTATTTATATCCACATCATACTGGAAATTTATTTTTTTAAAGTTACTCGCATTAAAATTTAAATCATTTACAAAGGTACTTTTTGTATACAAACCGATGAATAAACCTAACATAACAAGAAACAAGATAATAGCGGTGAAAACTTTATTGCTGATTCTCATCATTATCACCACTCTTTTCGTCCCTAATAATACTTACTTTACCACTGCTTACCTTATATTTAGTATCAGAAAGTAAATCTAAGTCTTCTTTATTATGAGTTGCAATAAGAATTAGTGCTCCCCTTTCTCTTTCCTCTACTAATATTTTTCTAACAATATTTACACCATTTTCATCAAGAGCATTTGTTGGTTCATCCAGAACTATTAGCTCAGGTTTTTCCATAATAGCTTGAGCTATTCCAAGCCTCTGTTTCATTCCAAGGGAATACTTTTTAAATGTTCTTTTATCTTCAGAATCTAACCCAACTCTACTTAGGGTTTTTTTAATATCATTATCATTAATTAACCCTTTTATAGAAGATAAAACCTTTAAATTTTCATAACCAGTATAATAATCCCAGAATCCGGGGTTTTCAATTATAACGCCTAAACTTTCCGGAAATGAAATAGCTTTATGGAGTATTTTATTGTTAACCATTATGTCTCGGGCAGTTATCTTAATCAATCCTCATATCGGCCATTATATCTTGTTTTGGACAGAAG
>JAJBWD010000361.1:0-4293 GCA_032907345.1 Bacillota bacterium
ATGAATATGAAGAATTAGAAGAAATATGGGAAAATATTTATTATAATAATAAAGATTTAACTCCATTTCAATCATACGAATGGAATAGTAATTTGATTAAAAATCATATATATAATGGTAATCTTAATATTTTACTATTGTATAAAAATGATAAGCCAATAATTATTGCACCATTAATTATAAAAAATAAAATATTTTATAATGAAACAAATTTACTTGGTGTAAATACACATTCTGATTACTTGAATATAATATATGACAAAGATTTACAATTCGAAGATTTTAATTATTTTTTACAGCTTTTATTTAATATGAAAAAGTTCACATTAATAAATTTTTTACAAGTTAAGGAGTCAAGCATTATTGTAGAATATGTGAAAAAGTCACTATATCATTTTAAACAAAGAAAGGATATTTCTATCAAAATTCCAATTTGCCAGAATAATGAAGAATATCTTAGCATATTAGGGAAAAGCACTAAAAAAGAGTTGAAGTACAAACAAAATCTTGCTGATAGAAATCTTAAAAATTTATTATATAAAGTTTATATGAATAAAGAATTAGGAGAATCATTAATTAATGAAATGATGAGCTTATACAGTGTGAGAAGAATAGAAAAAAATAGTAAATTGAACAGGCAATATTCGAAATTCTTAGAGGATGCTATGGAAAACGCTAAGAATAATTTTTTATCGTTATGCTATGTAGATGAAAAGCTGGCAGCATTTAATTGGGGGTTAATATCAACAACAAATGATATTTATCTCATTATTGTTGCTATTGATTCAAACTTTAAAAAATATAGTATAGGTAACTTATTAATATATAACACATTATGTGATTTGATGAAAGAAAATTGTAGTAATCAATTTAAATACAATTATTACGACCTATCACGTGGGACAGAACTATATAAGTACAAGTTAGGTGGTATTGAACACTATTATTATAATTTTATAATCAGCAATAAAAATTATATATTAATTTTGCATGAGCTTATGTTAAAAATACATAGAAAAATTCAAATATTGAAAACATGGATGCGCAATATTGTAAAAGAAAGTAGGAAATTCAACTTGTATAACTAAAACCATAGATGGTGTTTATTAGAAAGGAAGGTAACACACTATGTATAAAATAGCAGTAGCAGGAACAGGTTATGTAGGACTTGTGGCAGGGGTATGCTTTGCTGAGGTAGGTCACCAGGTTACTTGCGTAGATATTGATGAAAATAAAGTAAAGTTACTGGAGAGTGGAGTTTCTCCAATTTATGAAACAAATTTAGAAGGTTTAATGCAAAAAAATTATGCTGAAGGAAGACTTCATTATACTATAGATTATAAATTAGCCTATAAAGAGGCAGATGCTATCTTTATAGGAGTTGGAACTCCAGAGCAGTCAGATGGCTCTGCAAATCTTGCATTTATAGCTGCAGCTGCAAGGCAGATAGCTGAAAACATAGAAAAGGACTGCCTTGTGGTAGTGAAATCTACAGTTCCCGTAGGTACTACTGATAAGGTAGAACATTTTATTAAAGACTTTTTAGTTAACGATGTTAAAGTAGAACTAGCCTCTAACCCTGAGTTCTTAGCTCAAGGCTCAGCAGTATATGATACCCTTCATGCTGCAAGAATAATAATCGGAACTGAAAGCAAATGGGCAGAAGATATGCTTATGAAGATATATGAACCATTTAATCTTCCCATCGTATCAGTAAATAGAAGATCAGCAGAAATGATTAAGTATGCTTCAAATGATTTTCTTGCACTTAAAATATCCTACATGAATGATATAGCTAACCTTTGTGAACTTGTAGGAGCTAATATCCAAGATGTAGCAAAGGGCATGGGATATGATGCCCGTATTGGCAGAAACTTTTTAAATGCCGGTATAGGTTATGGAGGTTCCTGTTTCCCAAAAGACACAAAAGCATTGGTATATCTTGCAAAGCAGTATGGCTATGAACTAAGAACTATAAAATCTGCCATAGTTGTTAATAAATATCAGAAAACAATGTTATTCAAAAAAGCCTCAAGCAGACTTATTACATTTGATGGCCTTAAAGTTGCAGTTCTTGGACTTACATTTAAGCCTGGAACAGATGACTTAAGAGAAGCTCCATCACTGGATAATATAACATTATTACTAGAACATGGAGCAGATATTTATGTTTATGACCCAGTAGGTGTGGGTAATTTTAGAAAATATTATCAGGAAGGGGAAAATGGACAAGGTACTATAAAGTATGCTCAAAATATTGAAGAAGCTTTGAAAGAAGCAAATGTATGCTTTATCTTTACTGAGTGGGCAGAGATCAAAAAAGTTATGCCGGAAGAATATAAGAAACTTATGAAAACAGCTTTAGTCTATGATGGAAGAAACATATATAACACTAAAGAAATGGCTGACGCTGGAGTGGAATATTATTCTATTGGAAGACCATACACAAAAGCTCCTCAGTCGATTTCTGAAGCAGCAGTAACTAATAAGCAATTACGGATAAGCTAAAAAAATTTATTTTCATATGGCATAATATTGATTAAGAGGGATATAAAATCATATATTTTGAGGAGGCAGAAAATTGAACTGCAAACCTTTAAATACAAGTAAAACTTACCTAATTACTGGAACGGCAGGTTTCATCGGATATTATTTATCCAATAGGCTTTTAAAAGAAGACTGCAAAGTAATAGGCATAGACAATATGAATGATTATTATGATGTAAAACTTAAAAATTATAGATTAGAAAAACTTAAGCCATTTGAGAAATTTGCCTTTATTAAAGGAGATATCTCAGACAAGGCTATGGTTTTAAAAACTTTTGAAGAGTATAAACCTGACGTGGTGGTGAATTTAGCTGCCCAAGCAGGTGTACGAAATTCCATAGAAAATCCAGATGTATACATACAAAGTAATATCATAGGATTTTTTAACATCATCGAAGCCTGCAGACATAATCCAGTAGAGCACCTTGTGTATGCATCTTCAAGTTCAGTATATGGTTCAAATAAAAAAGTACCCTTTGAAGAAACAGATTTCGCAGACCATCCAGTATCACTATATGCAGCTACAAAAAAATCTAATGAATTGATGGCTTCCACATACAGCCATCTATATAAAATACCATCTACTGGACTCAGATTCTTTACAGTTTACGGACCCATGGGAAGACCGGACATGGCATACTTTGATTTTACTAATAAGTATTTTTACGGGGAACCTATTAAAATATTTAATAATGGTGATTTTAAACATGATATATATAGAGACTTTACATATATCGATGACATTATTGAGGGAATTGTAAGGCTGCTTGGTAATCCGCCAATGAGTGTTGATCTTAGCAAAGTTTACAACATTGGAAATAATAGACCTGAAAGACTTATGGTATTTATTGAGATGCTGGAGAGAGCCTTAGGCAAGGCCTTAGGGAGAGAAGTTGTCTTCGAGAAGATATTTGAGCCTATGAAGCCTGGGGATGTGTCAGCTACGTATGCTTCTACTGATTTACTGCAGAAAGCTGTAGGATTTAAGCCGGCAACGAATATTGAAGAAGGATTGAAGAGGTTTGCGGATTGGTATGTAAGCTATTATGGGGTAAAGTAAAAAAACCTTTCTTCTCTAAATATATCTTACTTCTGTTCTGAGATGATTTAGGAATTCTTTGCTAAAAATCGGGGTAATAACTCATTAATCTCCTCTCTCCGATTTGATCGCTTTTTCTTTTCATATTGCTGTTTGATGCGCTGCGCCGCCACTTATTTAAATGTGTATCCTTCTGGCAAGTTAATCGAGCACAAATATTTATCCGCAATCTGCAGGGATGTTTTCTTTTTGCACGGCAGGCTGGGGAATTCACCTCTTTCTTAGCGTTATCAGATTAATTTCCGGTGTGTTAAACAGCCTGAAGTCTAAATATGGTATTGTTTTGCTTGCTCCAAGACCTGCACTTATATATCGATAAGTATCAGAATACTTAGATAACCCCATTACATCTTCTTGCTTAGGAAAGAATCCCTTGTTTTTGGACATTGGGTCTGGTATATATAAGGCTCCTATAAGTGGTAATCTAAACTGTCCTCCATGGTAATGACCTGCAATTACCAAATCATAATCCAAATCTTCATACTCTTTATTTAATCCTGGATTAAAGCCTAATATTCCCTGTGGATTATGACTTAATAATATTTTGACCTTGTTATCCTTTTTCATCTTGTTATAGTATTCTTTTAGCATTTTTGTATATTTCACATAATCCGAATACTGATTTTCATTGTGAGTTAAAGCAAAAT
>JAJBWD010000362.1:0-7344 GCA_032907345.1 Bacillota bacterium
CAGGCTGGAGTAATCGAAAGGCATACATTCAAAGAAACAGGTGCCGGTGTTCCTCAAGGCGGTCCATTGAGCCCACTTCTTAGCAACATAATGCTAAATGAGTTGGACAAGGAACTGGAAAGACGAGACCACAAGTTCGTCCGCTATGCAGATGATATGGTCATTTTCTGTAAGAGCAGAAAAAGCGCTCAGCGAACCTTGCAAAATATACTGCCATATATTGAGGAAAATTTATTTTTAAAAGTCAACAGAGAAAAGACAGTAGTTGAATATATAGGTAAAATCAAGTTCTTAGGATTTTCATTTTACAAACATAAAAGTGGAATGAGACTAAGACTACACCCAAAAGCTATAGTTAAGATGAAATCAAAGATAAAAGAATATACATCTCGAAGCAATGGATGGGGAAATGAATACCGAATAGACAAACTAAAACGTTACATTCGTGGCTGGATAAATTACTTTAAAGTGGCAGATATGAGAGCTTTATTAAAAGGAACGGACGAATGGATGAGAAGGCGTATACGAATGATATACTGGAAACAGTGGAAGAGAATCAGGACCAGATTTAAAATGCTGAAGCACCTTGGTATTAATGAATGTAAAGCCTGGGAATTTGCAAATACAAGAAAAGGCTACTGGAGAATATCCAATAGTCCTATTCTAAGTCGTAGTTTGGGAAACCAAACTTTAAGAAACTTAGGATACCTTTTTCTCTTTGATTACTATGAGCAAGTAGGTGTAAACTAAGGAACCGCCGTGTACGGAACCGTACGCACGGTGGTGTGAGAGGTCGGTAGGTGAAATAATCACCTACCTCCTACTCGATTGAGATTGTATAATTACCTTCGGCTTTTCCATCTTGAAAATAAAGAATCGTATCGTTTTTTTAAGATGAAATAGGATCAAGAAGCATACAATCTTTCATTTACAAAAAAACTAATATATGTTAAAATTGCGTGGAATATAAAGTAAATCAGATAATTTGATGGTTAATATAGCTTATAAAATTATAAGCAGCGGGAGATTTTAAATGTCGATGGATATTGAAGTAATCAGAAAAAAACAGTATAAAACAAGTGAGTGGTCCGGAGGCAGAACCACAGAGCTTTATATTTATCCTAAAGATTCGCTGTATTGCAGCCGTAATTTTAAGTGGAGGCTGAGTTCTGCAAAGGTTGAAGTGGAACGATCCACATTTACATCCCTGCCTGGAATAAACAGACTTATTATGGTTATTAAAGGAGAATTATTTCTTGAGCATGAAGGTAATCATAACACTTTCCTGAAAGAATTCCAGCAGGACAGCTTCAGCGGAGACTGGACAACAACAAGCCGGGGCAGGGTTACAGATTTCAACCTGATGATGGCACAGGGCTGCAATGGAAAGCTGGAAGCAATTTCATTGAATAGAGGAGAATCTAAAGATATATTGTTACTTAATAATTTACAAGCTGAAGAGTTTTCTAAGAGCACAGAAGCATTTTACATAGTTAAAGGTAATGTGGAAATAGACACAGGTGCAAAGGAAAAAATAAATCTAAGTGATGGTGATTTAACATTAGTAAACAAAATAAATAAAGAAGATAAATCAGTAATTAAGTTATATAACTCTTCAGGTGAAGAGGCTAAAATCATAAGAACTTCAATATTTTATTAGATGTTATTAATAAAATAAAAGAGTCCAGCTAAAGAAAAACTGTGTTTTTTAAACTCAAATAGTATTTATAATTTTATAATTAAAACTCAAAGCTGCTGCACAAGCATATTACATGGATACACCCAATATTGCTCCTGAAAGGAAGGGTATCAGCCAGATAATCCAGACAATAATACTAAATCTATGAAAATCAGATTTTGCTTTTTCATCATTTTTAGCTAAAACAAAAGTAGCCCATACAGCATGAATAAGCATTAAGATTATTGCAAGAAGTCCTGTAATACCATGGAAATTAAGCTGAAAGCCTTCTTTTGCGATTTTGCTCATAAGTGTTGTACCGGTAGTATCGAATATTAATCCTAAATAAAAAACAGCTAAATGCCATTTCTTTAATTTGCCCTGAAGCTTTTCACTCCAAACTCCAATAGTGTAAAATATTAGTGCTGAATTTATTGCTGCAATTGCGTATAACAACATAATATCCCCCCGATTTTTATATATATTCTGATACAATGATAACATATGTTAAATAAAACATTAAGGTTAAAGAAGGATTAGTATGTATATATTTAATGAAATTGATAATAAAAACAGAGAAAAGGTAACTGATTTTGTAACAGGCAGCTGGGGAGCTCCTATTATGGTTACAAAAGGAAAGATTCATCATATGGACAAACTCCCCGGATTTATAGCAGAAGAAAATGATAATATAATAGGACTTATAACCTACAGCATAATTAATGGTGAATGTGAAATAGTATCATTGGACAGCTTATCAGGAGATAAAGGAATTGGCAGCAGCTTAATAGAGCTTGTAATTAAAAGAGCTTTGGAAGAAAAATGCCGCAGGGTATGGCTGATAACTACAAATGACAATACAAAAGCAATCCGATTCTACCAAAAGAGAGGCTTTGATATGGCAGCCTTTTACCGTAATTCAGTGGAAAGATCCAGAAAAATTAAGCCTGAGATTCCCAAAACGGGCAATGACGGCATTCCAATACTTCATGAGATTGAAATGGAATATAAATTATAGACTTTTAATCCTGTTTTCCCGTATATATTGTATAAGAATATAGGAGGGAAACGGATGAAAAAGATAATTTTAATTATTATTATCATTTCAGCTTTTATTTTCATTATTACTGGCTGCAGCTCAGAAATTAATGATAAAATTGGGATAAGAGGGTATGTTACTGAGATTGCTGTAAGCAGTTCGGGAGCTAATATTCTGGTAGAAGGAAAAATAGAGGAAGACACGGAATTTGATAAAGCCAGCGTTTCTATCAATTCTGACACAGTTATTAAAAAAGATGGGATAAAGGGAAAATTAAAGATATCTGATATTGAAAAGGGAGATAAGGTGGAAGTAGTTTTTACAGGAGCTGTGGCTGAGAGCTACCCTGTTCAGGGAACTGCAAAATCCATAAGGATAATAAAATAAGGAGCTATTGATGAATAATATTTTGTACGGTATGCCTACGCTTGCAGAATTTGGTAATCTGGAGCAGGATGCAGAGCTTTGCAGAAATTTAGGGCTTAATTTCATAGAACTTAACATGAACATGCCTGAATTTCAGATAGAGAATATTAATTTGCAGGAACTTAGCAAAATACAGAAGGAATATGATATATTTTTTACATTTCACCTGCCTGAGGATCTGGATATTGCCAGCTTTAATACTAAGATTAAAAAAGCATATTCAGATATAACTAAGGAAACCATATATGCAGCAGAGTCATTAGGAAGTCCTGTAATAAATATGCACATGAATCCCGGGATTCATTTTACAATGCCGGATTCTAAGATTTATTTATTTGAAAAGTATTCGACAGAATATAAGAGAAGCCTGGAGGAATTTATTGAGCTTACGGAAAGCAGCATTAAAGGAAATAAGCTGAAGATATCAATAGAAAATGTCGGCATCTATAATCTGGGTTATATAAAAGATGCAGTATCTTTTTTATTAAAAAGCAATAAATTCAGCTTAACCTATGATATAGGGCATGATTATGCCAGCGGAAACCTGGACAGAAATTTCATATACAATAATATAGACAAGCTAAAGCATATGCATATCCATGATGCAATTGGAAAAAGAAATCATCTGCCTTTATTTACAGGTGAAATTAATATAAATGAAAAACTGAATCTGGCAGAGAAGGTAGAAAGCACCTGTGTCATAGAAGTAAAAAGATCAAAAGATTTAATATATTCAGTTAAGGAGCTAAGAAATGATAAGAGAAGCAAATGAGAAAGATTTACCTGATATTTTGGAAATTTATAATGATGCTATAGAAAATACAACGGCCATATATACTTACAAACCGCTGACTTTAAGTGAAAGGGAAAAATGGTTTAAAAACAAGTGTGAGGAGGGGTATCCGGTTTTGGTATTTGAGCAGGATAATAAGGCTGTAGGTTTTGCTTCCTTTGGACCCTTCAGAGCCTGGCCTGCCTATAAGTATACCGCTGAGCATTTAGTCTATGTTCATAAGGACTACAGAAAACAGGGAATAGGAATGCTCCTTCTTAAGGAAATTATTAAAAAAGTAAGTGAAAGGGAATATAAAACCCTGGTTGCTGGAATAGACAGCCTAAACGTTGGAAGCATCTATATGCATAAGAAATTAGGCTTCACCTATTCAGGAACAATAGAAAAAGCAGGATATAAATTTGGAGGATGGCTTAATTTAGTTTTTTATCAGCTGGAGCTTAAGGGACCTGAAAACCCAACAGAAGAATAAGTAAAAATTCTTTATCAGTAAATAATAATTTTGTTTAAGCTGGTTATACTAAATCCATGTTTAATTTAAATTATTTGCTGGTAAAGGAGATGGAAGCTTGAATAATTTCCATTCATGTTTTCTTTATTTTAGTTCATGTGCATTTTTTGGATGGATTATGGAATCATCTTATCGTACAATACTGGAAAGAAGGTTTTTTGATGCAGGGTTTCTTTACGGGCCTATAGCTCCAATATATGGAATTGCTGCACTTCTTATATATTTCGCAGATATTTATACTAAAAATTATCATCTTCCCATAAGACTTTTTATATTATTTTTAATTCCAATACTGGTTGAGTATATGATGTCATATTTTTTAGAGAAAGCATTTCATGTAAGATTATGGGATTATTCAAACTTTAAATTAAATATCCATGGAAGGGTTTGCCTGCCATATAGTATTCTTTGGTTTTTCCTGGTATTAGCAGGTGTATACGTATTGCAGCCTGCTTTTATTAATGCAGTGTCAAATCTGCCCCCCAGAAGTATTAAGGTGTTTACCTGGGTATTAATTGTTTTATTTACAGTAAATATTGTATACTCAGTTAACTCAGCAAGCAATATGACCAGGATAAAGTCTATATTCAGAACAACTGCCCTGGTACCGAACCAGTCAGGTTCTGATAATAAGGAAGTACAATTATTTATAGAAAAAACTAATGAAGCAGAGGATGAATTTGATTACAGCAGAGATACAAAGTTTTATGCTTTAGTTCAGGATATTGCCGAAAATCCGGTATATGAAGGATTGAAAAAGTATCATCATCATCAGCATAATATATATGATCATTCTATCCGGGTATCTTATATTTCTTATAGGACGGGTGTATTTTTAAGTAATTATATGAAAATTAACATTTCAGACTTAACCAGGGGAGCTATGCTTCATGATTTCTTCTTATATGACTGGAGGAAAGAAAAGCCAGCTTCCGGGAAGCTTCATGCATTTGAGCATCCAAAGGAGGCTCTTAGTAATTCTATAACTAACTTTTCACCTATTTCAAAAATGGAAAGGGATATTATATTAAAGCATATGTGGCCCATTAATATAATTCCGCCAAGATATTTTGAGACACTTATTGTAGCAACTGCAGATAAGTATGTGGCTGCAATTGAAGTTTTTAATGAGGAAATGGAAAATATAAAAATTAAAAGAATTTTAAACAAACAGAAGGGGACCTCCTGAAGAAATATTTATCATAAGATAATGGTGAAAGAACATATTTACATAATAAACTAAAAATGTATTTATATACATAATATCATGATATAATTATTATTAGATAAAGGTGAGAATAATGATCGAGATAAAAAAAGCAGCAGAAGAAAACATTTCTGATCTTGTAGATATAAGAATAAGATTTATGTGTGAAATTAATCATACCGCAAATTATGATCTGAGGCTTCCGGAAACCCTTAATAATTACATGAAGGAAACCATGATAAAGGATGAATTCATTACCTGGATTGCAGTGGATAGAAATAAAATAGTAGGAACTTCAGCTATATGCTTTTATAATCTGCCTCCAACTTCAAATAATGTTTCAGGAAAAACAGCCTACATAATGAATGTATATACGCTGGAAGAATACAGGCATAGAGGAATTGCCTACAGCCTGTTCGGAAAAGTATTAGAGGAAGCAAGAAGAAAAGACTGTGGGATTGTTTATCTAAATGCTACGGAGGATGGCAGACCACTATATGAAAAATTTGGATTTGAACCAAAGGGTAATCAGATGATGTATATAATTAAATAATTATTATGCATGAGGTGAGGGTGGTTGAGTTTTATTGAAAAGAAGCCTATAAAAAGATCTGAATTAAGATTACTTATGGGAAAAGAGTATTATACGTTCAGAAGATATTTAAAATGGTACCTTTGCAGTAAAAAATATTCAAAAGAAAAATCGGACAGGGTGTACCCGTATTTAATATTTACCCATAGTACTCCTCTTCTTAGGAAACTTAAGGGGGTGGACATGCATCTTCAGTATAATAAGATAATAAATCTTAAACTGGCATCTGTGCAGATTAATGGAATTATAATAAAACCGGGAGAAATATTCTCCTACTGGAGACTGATTGGAAAGCCAACTTATAAAAAAGGCTATTTAGACGGTCTTGTTTTATCCGCGGATGGGTCTTTTAAGAGCGGAGCAGGAGGAGGGCTTTGCCAGCTGTCAAATTTGATTTATTGGACTGTACTTCATTCCCCTCTTACGGTAATTGAAAGGTACAGGCACAGTCATGATGTATTTCCGGATGTTAACAGGACTCAGCCTTTTGGAACCGGGGCCACTTGTGCATATAATTACCTGGATCTTCAGATAGAAAATAGGACGAATAATAAATATCAGTTTATTACCTATTTAACAGAGGATAAACTTATAGGTGAGCTTAGAAGTGATAAAGAAGCAAAATATCGATATGATATATACGAAAAGGAGCATTCAATAACACCAGGAATTTTTGGAGGATATGTAAGAAATAATACTATATATAGAAGAACCTATAATTTATATGATGAATTAATCAAGGATGAATACATTACAGAAAATCATGCTTATATGATGTATGCTCCCTTTTTAGAGGCTGCTGCAAACAGACAGAAGTAAAATATCGAATAAAAGTAATAGTTTTATGATAAAATTATTACTTTTTTAATTATATAAGCAAGAGTTCAAATTTGCTCTACAAATATTAATATTTCCCTTATATAGCAAAATGTATAATAATAAACTATAATGATATTTAATATATTTTTATACAAATAGGAGTGGTAGCATGTCTATTATTGAAGCACGAAAGCATTTAGAAAAATTTCATAGGGAAAATGATATTCTGGAATTTGATGAATCCAGCGCAACAGTTTTACTGGCAGCGGAAGTCCTAAA
>JAJBWD010000363.1:0-5081 GCA_032907345.1 Bacillota bacterium
TTCCTAACAGCTTTTTAGCATTACTCTCATCTTTTCTTATACTGTATTTTAAATAATTTTCTACAATAACCTGAGCGCTTTTTACTTCAAAACCTGAGCTGGTCTTTTCCTCTGCTTTTTTACTGCAGCCGGCAATATTAAATATAAAAATAAAATTAAGAATAATAAGCAGAAATTTTTTCATAAAATCACCTCATATTTAGTTTTCCAAAAAAGCTATATAAAAAACCAAGAATTTTAAGAATTTTAATTTTTTTTAGATAAAAGCCAGCTGAAGTAAATTTACAACAGCATTAATCATTAAAACTAATTTTTTTTATATATTTATAATAAGTAGTTAAAATTTCCCTAGGAGTGATATTTTGAAAAATAAAAAACTGGTTCTTCAGATAGCTGCTGTATTTATAGGCACAATCGTAGGAGCGGGTTTGGCCTCAGGTCAGGAGATAACTCAATTTTTTACAGTCTATGGCGGCATGAGCATGTGGGGCATATTAATATGCTTTATATTATATTTAATTTTAGGCAAAATAGTTATAAATATAAGCCTCCACTTTAAAATCAGCTCCTATAAGGAACTGATTGAAATTGTTTCAAAAGGATTTTTAGGTAAATTTATTGATATATCTACAGGATTTTTTTTAATATCAAGTTCAGCTATAATACTGGCAGGCTCAGGCTCACTGCTGAAGGAATACTTTCACTGTTCCAGATGGGTTGGAATTATAATTATGGCTCTCATTTCTCTATATGTTTTGCTTAGGAATACAAAGGGTCTTATTGAAATAAATTCATTTATTGTCCCATCACTTATATCAATAATACTTATCAGCTTTACCCTTTATATTATTTTCTGGAAAGATAATATAAACCTGATAAAGCTATTTACAATCCCTTCAAAAAGTAATTTTTATGTTTTATATTATATCAGCAAATTTAAGCTTAATTTTTTAGGCCGCTATATAATCCTTATATCCAGTCTTTTATATGCTGGATTTAATATTTTATCCTGTTCAGGAGTATTAGTCCCTTTGTCTGAAGAAATTAAAGATAAGAAATCTCTTATTATGGGAGTCTTTTTAGGTGCCTTAGGCCTTACCTGCCTGACACTTATAATGAATTTTCTTCTTCTTATAAATCAGCCCTATATATATAAATATGACATACCAATGCTTTATATAGTGAACAGATTCGGAAAGCTGATTCAGATTATGCTGCTTTGCGTAATCTGGCTGGAGATGTTCTCCACAGAGGTATCTGATATATACAGTCTGGGCAAGACCATGGAAAAAAGCCTTAATATAAAGTATAAATTATCGGTAATTATAATAATCATCATAGCTGTTCCAATATCTCAAATAGGCTTTGTTTCTTTAATATCGATTTTATATCCTTTATATGGGGTAATAAGCTTTATATTTATGGTACAATGTATTATATTTTATCTAAAGAGAAAAAAAGAATTGGAGTAATATTATGAAAGAATTAGAAAACTGCAGACTATGCAGAAGAAACTGCAATGTTAACAGATTGATGGGTGAAACAGGTTACTGCAGAAGCGGCCTTGATATAAAACTGGCAAAAGCATCACTTCATTTATGGGAGGAGCCTCCCCTGTCTATGGGTAAAGGCTCCGGAACGGTATTTTTTTCAAACTGTAATTTTAGCTGCGTATTTTGTCAAAACTATAAAATAAGTCAGGAAGGTATAGGAAAAGATATTTCTATAGAGAGGCTTTCGGAAATATTTTTAAACCTGCAGCAAAAGGGTGCCAACAATATAAACTTAGTAACTCCTACATCCTATGTACCTCAGATAATAGAAGCCCTTAAAATTTCTAAAAAAGAAGGGCTGACTATTCCTATAGTTTATAATACAAATTCTTATGAAAATACAGAAACTATAAAGTCCTTAAGAGGCCTCATTGATATATATCTGCCGGACATTAAATATTACAGCGATAAATATGCTGTTAAATACTCAAATGCACCAAACTATTTTGATACTGCAAAAAATGCAGTCTTTGAAATGTTTAATCAGGTTGGAGATACAGAACTGGGCCCTGATGGAAAAATGAAAAAGGGAGTTATAATAAGACACCTGATGCTGCCCGGTTTATTATTTGACTCTAAAAAAATCCTTGATTTTGTATATAACACCTTTAAGAACAGAGTTTACCTAAGCCTTATGAACCAGTACACTCCATTTTATAAATCATCGGATTATAAAGAAATAGACAGGAAAATAAGCAGAAAAAGCTATGATGCCTTAATTGATTATGCTCTGTCCATAGGTATAGAAAAAGGCTTCATCCAGGAGGATGAAACCCAATCTGAAAGCTTTATTCCTGATTTCGACTTATCAGGAATCTAGAAAAGCTTATTTATAAGTCCTTTATCATGCAAAATGTAATTTACCAGATAATAAATTATATATGCTATTACCGCAGCAGACACAGCATCTAAAAAAACGTGCTGTTTGATAAACATTGTAGATATAATTATAAGAATTCCTATGATATTGCATATTATCTTAAGAATTTTGCTTGCATCTTTATTTCTGGTAATGTAAAACTGAACCAGCAGGGTATTAATTACATGGATACTGGGGAAACAGTTGAATGGCAGATCATGGCTGTAAATAGCCCTTACCAGACCGGTAAAAATATCATCACCGCTTAGAGTTGGTCTGGGTACAGTTGTTGGGAAAAAATAAAATATAACATAGGCTGTACTCATTCCTAAGATTACAGATATAAGAACCTTCCAGTAATCTTCCTTATCAAAAATACATAAATATATAATAAAAAATGCCACATATTCATACCAGGTTACATAGAAAATAATGAAATATTTATTAAAAGGTATCAGATTATCTATAACTGTAATAAGTACCTTGGCATCAGGGTTATATCTGTTTAAAATAGGATAAAGACCACTTACCAACGGAACAAGAAGGCCAAATGCTCCCCTTTTTATTATGTTTCTCCAGTCACTGATGAAGGCTTTTTTTAATTCTTCCAAGTCTGTACCTCCTTTTTATACATAAGTTATATTATAACCTAAGTGGATTAAATTTCAATTAAATTTGGAGGGAAAATGAAAAAAATAATATATATCATATCTTTTACTGCTGTTATATTATTAATATATTTATTATATCCGAGAAGCTTAAACCCGTCTATATACGTTTCACCCTATAAAAACGGCAGTAAGCTTATTTATAACGGCAGGGAAATGTATTTAAAATACAAATTTAATTATGATACTTATTCAGTGTTAAACATAGTATATTGTCCCCTGAAATTATATAAAGCAGAAAAACTAAGTCCAAATAAAGAAAGAGTAATGGAAAAAGGAGAGGGCTCCTATGATATGGAGCTTTCCGGCAAGACTTTACTGTCAGGCAAAAGCTTCTTTTATAAGATGACAGCTGATAATAAATTAATAAAATCATCCAGTAAGGATTTACTGGCAGGCTATGATAATGTATCCTCCTATAAAGCAAAAAACGGGAAGCTGTCTCTGTTTATAATATTTGAAAAGCCGGTATCCAAGATGAGGGTGTGCCTGTCTGACAGCTCTTTTACCACAATATATCAGGATAATATAAATGTATCATTTCCGGAAGGCGGAGAAATATACTCATTAAGAGATAAAATAAAGCTTAAAATAGATAAGGGAGAAGTCCTTAAAATAAATAAAGAAGGCAGTAAGATTAATTTATTTATTAAAAGCAGGGTTGTGTCATTTAACTATAGGATTTATCTGAAGGGAAGCCAGATTAAAGTTTTAAGTTTAAAAAGAGGTTATCCTTCCTTTAACCCGGTTTACAGCGGAGTAATTGAAATAAATAAAAAGGATAAGGGACTCCTTATGATAAATGAAGTTGATATGGAGGATTACCTGAAAAAAGTGGTTCCCTCCGAGATGCCCGGAAATTCCAGTTTAGAAGCTTTAAAATGCCAGGCTGTAGCTGCAAGGACCTATGCTCTTTCTGATGCACTGTCCTCCAGATTTGGGTATCTTGGTTACTTTGTAGACGACAGTACTTTATCTCAGGTTTATAATAATTACAGAGAAACAGAAAATACGAACATCGCTGTAGAAGCTACAAAGGGTGAAGTTATGACCTATAATAATAAACCTATTGATGCAAAATATTATTCCACATCTTCAGGCATAGGAACAAATTATAGAGACATCTGGTTTTATAAGGACTTTACCTCAGAAAGCAAGCCTTACCTAAAAGAGAATATTTACTGTGACTTTTCTCTTCCAAAAAATGAGCAGGAATGGCTGAACTTTTATAAAAGTAAAAATATCAGCGGCTGTGATGACAAATCCTCTTATTACAGATGGGAGGTATCCTTAGATAAAGCTTCTTTAATAAACTCACTGAATATAACTATACCTAAGCTTATTAAAAGCAAACCGGATTATATTATAGGAAAATTTAAGACAATAAAAGATATAAGAGATATTAAAATAACAAAAAGAGGAGAGGGAGGAAATGCAAAGGAAATAACTTTGTATTTAAATTATGGCAGTATTATTTTAAGATCCGACGGAGTAATTAGGTATGCCTTTAAACTTGGAAAAGACTATACAGGATCAGAGGTATTCCTTAATAAAAATAATAGCAGCAAAAGTAAAATATCCTCTCTTCCTTCTACCTTTTTCTCTGTTGAAAAAAATGAAGACAGCTTTATATTTTATGGGGGAGGCTTTGGACATGGTGTGGGCATGAGCCAGTACGGTGCCATGAGGCTGTCTGATGAAGGATACCTATATAAGGATATTTTACGATTTTATTATAAGGATATTGAAATAAGTAAAACATATTAGCTTAAATAAATTTTATAAATATGGTATAATTTGTTTAATATTTATTTGGGGGGTAAGCCTTATGATTTCAAAAAAACCGGGAATAGAAATTTTAAAATTATTGGCAGGAATCCTGTTTTTAATATTAATATCCTGTTTTTTATTTAAAAACCCTTTATTAAGCTATAACAATTTATTTATTCTTATAATAGTACCGGCAATGGAACTTTGGGAATATCTTATAAAAACAGAAAA
>JAJBWD010000364.1:0-9852 GCA_032907345.1 Bacillota bacterium
ACCAAATAGTTTATTTATTTATTCAAACATGAACGAACAAAATCAACCGGAATATCCATTCTGACTGCGGTTTCTTCTACAGACATTCCCTGGAGGATAAAACGCTTTATTACTACATCCAATTTCTCACCAACCTCGATAATGTGCTTATCAGGGTCATAAAATCGAACAGCGCGTTGTCCCCATCTATGTTCAAATAATTCATGCACATAGCATATATCAAAAGATTTCAAATGCTTCCAAAAATCATCCATACTTTCTTCTTCAAAGTACAATTCATAAGCATTATTCGGCAAAAGAATATTGTCCGTTCTAATAAACTCTTTCCACGTATCAAGTGTCTGCAGCACAACTCCACCAGCCAATGTGACATTGGCACCAAAGTCTGCAACCACCTCTAATCCCAGCACATCAGCATACCATTTTTTACTTTTCTCCATATCTGCAACAGCAATGAGCGTACTTATATATTTCATATTTATATTCCTTTCTGTTTAACTTCTCCCGGGGTACTATATGGGATTTTAAAATAATTCAAATACTTTTTAAACTTATCTTGTGCACATAGGCATGTATCCATAAGAAACCCTCTCTCAGATTTCCATTCATGAAGTCCACGGTAGTAATATAGTTTAAGCTTCTTATCAATAATAAAAGGAACTAAATTATTTTCCAAACACTCTTTAAACATAATTAACCGGCCTACACGACCATTTCCATGTTCTTTCATTTCTTAATAACGAATTTTTGCATTAATCTTCCAAGCAGTCATCTATTCTTTCACTTCGGAATTATTCCACCATCTGAACCCTAGTTCTCTTGAACACCCCTTCACTTTTTGTCACATAAAAGTCCATCTGATGTCTGTTTTGATAGAATAAGTCATACACGTTTTTTCTTTTTACCGTCCAACTTAAATTACAGCCTCCAACCTTTCCCCATACTCATGCAACTACTAAACCTTCTTTCTGTCATCGGTATTTATTTGCGAAACAGTTTCCCCGGGGTAAAAATCTGCTGCCTGCCTTAGTCTGTGGAAACATAAAACACAGTATAAAAAAAAAGGGGCATAATGCCCCAAGCCTTTGTAACCAAGCTATTCCCGTTCTATCAAGCAGACTGTCTCCACGTGCACAGTATGAGGAAACATATCCATCAGCTTTATTTTTTTCATAAAGTATCCCTTTTCCTCGAAAGCCTTCAGGTTTTCAATCAGAGTCTTCGGATTACAGGATACATATAATATTTCCTTTGGATTAAAGGCTGATGTCTTTTCCACAGCCTCAGAACTTATGCCCGGCCTTGGCGGATCAATTATTATGATATCCGGCTTTTCACTCAGGCTGTCTACTATTTTTCCCACATCTCCTGCAATGAAAGTACAGTTTTCTATATTATTTATCTTTGTATTTTCATTTGCTGCCTTAACTGCCTCTTCCACTATTTCTATCCCTACAACCTTTTTTGCATTCTGAGATACAATCTGCCCTATTGTCCCCGTTCCGCTGTATAAATCAAATACAGTCTTATCTTTAAAATCCCCGATAAAATCCCGGACAATTGAATAAAGCTTCTCAGCTCCCTTTGAATTAGTCTGAAAAAATGAAAAAGGAGTTATTTTAAAATTCAGACCTAATATAATTTCATTTATATATGTTCTGCCGTAAAGGACTTCAATTTTATCTGCAATGACCGCATCGGAAAGAGAATCATTTATAGTATGCAGTATTCCGGAAAGGCTTCCCCTTAGCCCAAGCTCCAGAATCTTATCAACATATTCCTTTAAATCAAGCTCTATCTGGGATGAGGTAACAAGATTAACCAGGATTTCCCCTGTGTTATCAGCTTTTCTTATTACCAAATTTCTAAGATATCCTTCATGGCTTAATACCCTGTAAAAAGGAAGCTTCTTTTCCCTGAAATAATCTAATGTGGTTTTAAGAATGGCTCTAAAATCAGCATCCACCAGGCAGCAGTTATCTGTAGTCATAACCGAAAAGCCTTTCCCTTTTGGGTGCATACCAAGGCACAACTCTCCGCCCTTTTCTAAATCTCCAAAATTAAATTCCATCTTATTTCTGTATTCATATTCCTTAGGGCTTGCTTCTATTTCCACATCAGATATATCTATGCCATTTTTCTTAAATAGATTAATAACTCCTTCTTTTTTAAGCTGGAGCTCTTTGCTATAGGGAAGCTCTTGAATAAGGCAGCCTCCGCAATTTCCAAAATGAGGGCACTTTTTTTCTATTCTAAATGGAGACGGATCTATTATTTCTATAATTTCGCCGTCAATTTTTTTATGCTTTGCCTTAGTTACCTTTATTTTAACCTTCTCACCGGGGATGGCTCCCTTAACACTTATTTTATTATCCTCAAAATGTGCTGTGCCATTCCCAGGGAATTCAGTTTTCTCTATAGTAATATCTATTTCTCTTCCTTTTTTCATAAACCACCTATTTTGTTAATTTAAGTCCTAATATTTTTTTGCCAAAAGTTGCCTTTAGTTTTGTTTCCATAATAGTGCTGTATAACAAGCCTATAACGGGAACTATTATCAGGTACAATGTAAGATTTTCCTTTACATAGTAGCCAAGTGCTTTTAGTATCAGTCCTGTCAATACAAGGCCTATCATCGATAAAAATAAAATTGCTATAAGATCTATTAAATTTCCAAATAAGAAACCAAAAAAGCCTAACTTCTTTTCCTTTTTTGCCTTTGGAGCTTCTCCTATTTCAACAGCTTCCTTTACCTCTTCATTTTCAGTAACGTTTTCTTCTGTTACTTCTTCTTCCGTTACTTCTTCAGTTTCGCTTCCAGTAACTTCCTCTTTTTTTGTTAATTTCTGTTCTTCTTTTTCCAAATTATTATCTTCCATTACGATTCCTCCTATATATTTAAGATGTAAAGTTAACCAAGATTTCCCCTTTACTAATAATACCACAAAAAGCATTAAAAACAATTATATTTTTATTTGTAAAGCCCTGGAATATTAATAAAAGAAAAAAAAGAAGGAATACCTTAACAATAAGCAGCAATCTTACACATAATTATAAATCTCGAATACTATGTAATATACGTTTACATACTTTTTTAGTATGTAAGGAGGGATGAAAAGTGAGCTGCAAACATGAATGTAGGAGGGACTGCTGCTGCGGAAATAATAACAGCCTCCTTTGGCTGTTGATTTTCCTATTCTGTGGCCGCTGCTAACTTTAGAATTCTAAATAACATCACTTGATTAAAAATAAATGCCGTTTCAAGTTTTTTAATTTTGAAACGGCATTTTTTTTAATTTAATGTTTTAATAATTTATTCCTGCAGCCATAACATTATCCGGGTCAAAGGCGTGGCAGGGAGTAACTCCATATACCATACTGCAGTGTGGACATTTATCCTCAAAAGTTACCATTTCAAAACTTTCACTACAGTTGGTACATTTTATTTCAAAGGGCATTATCATAGGCTGATTTGAAAATCCCATGATTCTTACCTTGTCAACTACTTCCATTCCATTTTCAAAGCTGCCTGAGCAGCCCTCATGTGATATACCCATTACATTTCCTCCCTGATTACTTTATCATCTAGAATTTCGCCGGCTCGAAGCGAGTTCCTCATCTTTTGGATAACTTTATCCATGCTCTCTAATTTTGAAAGCAGCCCTTTTTCTTTGTCGGATGTATTTATTATCTTCCATATTCCGCCGTTTTTAATTACTATTCTTATGTCCCCCATTAATGCAAGTGTTGGGTCGTGGGTTGCCATAAGAACTATCTTATCTGAAGATACAAGCAGCTTCAGTGCCTTTTTTCTGTCAATTCCTGCATTTTCTATCTCATCAATCAGGACTATGGGGGATGCAGATAGTATTGCAGTATCTGCTATCATTAAAGCCCTGGACTGCCCTCCGCTTAATGATGTTATTGGGGTAGAAAGGTCAAATTTTTCTCCTGCCAGGTTATTTGCCTCATTAATTATCTTTTCAATTATCTTTTCCTGGTCATCAATCATCCTGGATTTTGCATGGAGCTCCAAAAACTCATAAACAGAAAGGTCCATTACAAAATTCATGTTTTGTGAAAGCTGTGCCACCAGTTTGTTTCCTGAAGAAAATCTCCATTTCATATCCGGTATTTCTCCATTTATCAAAATCTGTCTTTCTGTAGGTGTATCCTTTTGAGCTGTCCATTCAATATCTGCAAGAAGCCTGCTTTTGCCAGAGCCTGTTGGTCCTACTATTGATATAATGTTTCCTTTATTAATAGTAAGACTGTCAAAATTCTCTTTGATCCCGCTTTTATTTTTTCCTGAAACTATTGTCAGGCTTAAAACTTCATTTTCCCGGTCCATTCCCAGAAATTTGAGCATCTGATTTATATAAATATCCAGTCCTTTCTTTAGCTCCTCTGGATTTATTGCCCACTCCTCAATATCTTCTTCACTTATTTTATTTAAATATTCGCTAAAGGAAATATTAAGACTTTTCTCTATATCCAGCTTATTATCATTAAAATAGGAGGATACGAAGGGGTATTTATCTAAAAGATCACCTAATTTTATGTCATGATAACTATTCTTCATCTTTATCACCTCCAAACTCCATTTTTCTAACGTTGCCCATCTGGTATTTTTCTCCTATTCTTGTTTCTCCAAGACAATAGGAGCAAAGAGTGGAAGGCATAGGGAACTTTAAGCTTTTCCCCACAACCGTTTCTATATTTTGATTTGTATCATATAAAAGGGTACTGAGTTCATAAGCTCCCTGACCTGTAAGACCGTTTATATGCATGGTTATGGCTCCGGGATTTACTGAAGATACTCTGCTTCCAAATACTTCTCTCTCTGCCTGAGATACTATATCTCCCTTTGTTATTACTACAATATCTGCAGATTTCAACATCGGGCCTATTTTTTTAGGAGTATTAATTCCGCTTAAATTATCTATTACACATATGGCTTTTACATCTCTTATATATGGGGAGCATCTGTTACAGAGTCCTGCGCTTTCTGTAATCAGAAGATCAATCCCTAATTTATTTCCCCAGTCCACAGCCTCTTCGATATTTGAAGCAAAATAGTGGTCCGGGCAAAGTGAGCCTGATAACCCTTTTTTTACCGGAACTCCAGCCTTTTCATATAAAATATCGTCATCTGTATATAAGCAATCAAATTTGACTACTCCTACCTTAAGGTTTCTTCTTTTTAAAGCATCAATTGTCTTTAAAATAATTGAGGTTTTTCCTGATGAGGGTGGTCCTGAAATTGTTACTAAATTCATATTATCCTCCTATTCCCGATTAAATATATTTTCGCAATTTATAATCAGGGCTCCTATATCATTGTTTTTTATATAATCCCATCCAAGCCACATAAATTTCTGCTCAGGGCTTAACATATTATCAACTTCCGGATTAACTGAGGGAAATCTGCCATTATGAGCCAAAATCTCTCCTACAGCTTTAGATGACAAGAAATCAATTATCGATTTCAGGCTTTTCTCTTTAGATCTTTTGCTGAGCATAAATATAGGGCTTATTATTGCTCCATCTTCAGGCCATACAGCTGTCATTGGTCCATCCATTTTTATCATCTTCGTAAAGAAGTAGGGCATTATTGAAACTACAGGCTTTGCTCCTTTTTTTATATTGGATTTAACCATTTGGGATGGATGCATTCCTTTAAACAGAGACTTTTTAAGCCTTCTGACTCCCTCTTCTCCATAGTTTTTATAAATGTTCAGAAGTATGGCATTAAACAAGTCAAAATCACCTATGGGAAGACTTACTGAATTTTCAAATTCCTCATTTAATATGTCCTTATAACTTACAGGCATTTGCCTGCCGTTTAACTCCTCTTTATTTATAAGAAATACTGCGGGGACAACACCAATCATTGAATACTCTCCATCAGGGTCTTTAAGTGATATGTCATTATTATCAAGATCCATGTTTAGGCTTTTAAATCCTGTGATATCTTTAAATACCTTTTGCTTTTTAAATTTACCCATCAGATTTTTGTCAAAGAAAAAGTCAAAGCCTGCTGAAATAAATATGTCTGCTAAATCATCTTCAGTTTCTGCCTTTTCTGCTTTCTCCTTAATAAAATCAATTCCCATAGAGGCAGCCTGAAGGTTAACATCAATACTTTCTTTATCAATATCACAGCTTTCCTCTAAGAATTTATTAAATTCTTCCATTAGAGGTATTCTTACCGGACAGGGAAGAAGCCCCTGTATCTTTATATTTGCCTTCTCATTTTTATTATTATTGCCCAGACTATAGTCTGCATTATTTATATTACTATCTATTTCATTTACTAGTCTTTCTGAAAAGGATTCTTCATTTATTTTTTTCAAGCTTAGTGCCTGTTTTAATGTTATTGATTTTCCCAGCGATCTTCTTACACTATCATCCTTAATATTCTCAAAGCCTATGGATGCAAATAAATCTATTGTAAATGGGTACTTTTCTGTTATATGGAATATAGAATCCTCTAATTTAAAATATTTATTTTCCATTTTTATCTCTCCTCTGCGTAATATCTATTTATTATTATAATTATTTTAATATTTTATTCTGTAACATTTGATACGATTCGGAAAAAATCATATAAAAAAACTGCCTTCAGGCAGTTTAAAAATATGGAACAAATAGAATTTGTGTTAATATCGTATCAATAATAAGTGGTATAAAGAATACTAAAAAGGACATATCCCGTTTATCATTTTTCTGTTTATAAATAAGGAAGATAAAACAGATTAAACTTATTCCCAGGGAGAAGAGGCATCCATATGTTCTATTTGACATAATTCCGGTTGTCCGGCCAAACAAAACATATACTGACTTATATATTATAAATGTCTTAAATATTGCTGTAATTATATAGCTTACATATAATAAAATACTTTCAGATAAATCATTAACCTTCCATTCAATGAATGTTATAATTCCTACCAGAAAGGCTCCCATAAACATCCATGAAATTCCAAGTACCGGTACAAAGGCTATTGAAGTTAATTCATCGCCTATAGTATCTATTAATGCTTCCTTTTTCTCAGCATAGGTAACTTTATTATTAATATTCTTAAAATAATCATTTTTTGATGTAATATATAAGTTCGAAGTATTATTGTCATTAAGAGTTGTAAAAACCAAGCTGTCTTTGGAATAGGATGGAGACAGAGGTACATTTTCCGTTCTGGTAGCCTTTACAATATTCTTTACTTCTCCATCCTTTATACTGATTTCAGCCATCTCAACTGAAGGCTCACTTCCATTAGAAGGAAGACTTGTAATTGTTATAAATTTTCCCTGATCTGATGATGATACAGCTATTAAATTATAATAGTATTTATCACCGTTTATATAAAATGGCCTGCAGGATGCCTTTTCCCCATTTTTAGGGAATGTAAGCATATTAACACCAATTGTTTCCCCCTTGAAGTCCAATTCCAATAAGCTGTAAATATTATTATTATCTGCAACTGTTATTATGTTATTAAATTTTAAACTGGATGTTTTACCATAACAGTAATTGAATTTTTTAATTATTTTACCTTTATTAATTTCAGCTCCGTTTATGTTGCCGCTTAAATCCAGCGTCTGAACGTAGTACACATCACCCATTTTAGTTCCGGAAACCATTGCAGTACCTTTATTGTTCAGTATAGTTGAATAACTTTCATTTAAATTTTTAAAGATAACTTTGTCTTCATAACAAAGTACAAGAGAATCATCACTAATTTTTTTAACAGCTTTAATGTTTCCTTCATTAATTTCATTTATATTATTCAATTGATTATCAAAGCTGTACTTTATTAATTTTTTTACACCATCAAAATATGTGGTGAAAACTAAATAATTTAAGCTTTTGCTGTGAACTAGGTTTACATCATTAATGTATTTACTGTATCCATTTAAAGTTATTTTTTTAATATTTTTACCTTTTTTATCTAATTTAAGAATATATACCTTGTCTTCCGAAGTATAGGACACTATATATCCATCATCTGCAGATAATACTGATGGATATCCCTTTATCTTATCAGAATCTATTTTTACTTCTTTAGAATATAAAGTTGAAGGAGCACTTGTTCTAATATTATAATTTCTTTCATAATGAAATTTAAAAATTAATATAGTAATAGTTAAAAAAATCAATATAAATATTATGTTTTTTATATCTGTTTTTCTTGTCATAATTTCCCATCTCCCTATGATACAAATTTTATCACTTTAATATTATATTGTAAATAAAGTTATATATTAAATATAATGCATATAAAAAGCATCTTTAGAAATCATATGTATCTCCAAAGATGCCTTCTGTTTTATAAATCATGTTCTAATAACAAAATTGAGCATTATAAATATGGAACAAATAAAAGCTGCGTAAGTACTGTATCAATTAACAGGGGAAGGAAGAACAGGAAAAATGGCATGGTATCTTCATCCTTTTTCTGCCAGTACATAAGGAATGTAAAACAAATAAGGCTTATAATAAGTGATGCCAGACATCCATATACAGGATTTGAAAAAAAGCCGTTAACTGATCCTTCAAATCTGATATATATTGTTTTATATACTATATATGTTTTAAATAGAGCTGTAATTATATAGCTTATATATAACATAATATCCGTTTTGGCATTGTTCTTTTTCCAATCTAAAAATGTTATAAATCCCATTAAAACTGCTCCAAATAATATCCAGGCAATCCCCAAAATAAACACATAGGCAAAAGATGTTAATATTCCTGAGGCAGTATCTGAAAGTGCCAGATCCTTTTCACCAGATCTTACACCATTATTTGCCTCTTTGAACTTATCACTTTTAGAGGTAATGTACAAACTTAACTTATAATCACCTTCGTTTGTAAGGAAAATCATACTGTCAGCTGAATATGATGGAGAATATGGCAGCTGGTCTATTCTGGTTGCATTTATTATATTACCGCAAACACCATGTTTTATAGAAAACTCAGTCAATTCCTCAGAATACTTTCCCCCTGAAACAGGAACATCAGTAATTCCGATAAACTTTGCTTCGCTGCCGGAGGATACAGGAATCAAATTATAAAATAAATTACTATTTTTAGTATTGAAGGCTTTATAGCTTATATTTCCTCCCTGTTTAGGAATTGTGAGTATATTCACCCCTTTGGCTTCGCCCTTTAAATCCACCTCAATTAAGCCATATAAGTTTTTATCATCTGTGGCTGCTGCAATATTCTTAAATTCCATATTAGAGCTTTTATTGATTAAATAGGAATATTTCTCTTCTGTTTTTCCACTTTCGATTTTATCTACCCTGGTTTTCCCGTCTGATTCCATAAGTATAAGGTAATAGCCATCATCTTGCTTTATCCCTGAAATAAGTTTTATTCCTTTATAGTTTAAATCTGCTGAATAATTTTCAGCAAAATTTTTATAAGTTACCTTACTGTCATAAGTGTAGGCCAGGGAGCTGCCATCAATTTTTATTATATTATTTATGCTGCTTATATTTTTCTCACCTATTTTATCTAAATCATTATCAAAATTATATTCTACAGCTTTTTTACTCCCGTCTATATAGGTGGTAAATACTGCATAATATGAATTTTTATCACAAACCAGATTAATATCATTTATATACTCACTGTACCCATTTATTGAAACTCTTTTAATTTTTTTCCCTAGCTTGTCTATTTTATTTAAAATAACTTTATTACCTACTGTATAAGAAATAATATAACCATCATTTGTACTTAATATTGATGGATATCCTTTTATAAAATCAGAATCGATTTTTACTTCTTTAGAATAGAGTTTTGAAGGAACACTCGTCCTTATTTTAAAATTTCTCATATAA
>JAJBWD010000365.1:0-3173 GCA_032907345.1 Bacillota bacterium
TCATATCTATAATATGCATTAATTTTTTCATAAGAAATAATAGCATTATAAATTTCATAAAAAGTTGTATTACATGTAATTTCTCCTAAATCATCTTCAAAAAATGTAACATTAAAACTTTCTAATTTAGTTCCTTCCTAATATGTTAAAAGTACTGACTAATTAATTCCATTTCCACTAGAAGAATATACCCACTAATTAGTATGATTCTATATATCATAAAAATATCCTGATTTTGTATTTCCGCTATTATCATGTAATAAATAATATCTATATTCTGAATTTCTATCATATGCAATTTTTAAAACTAAAAAAACAAGTTTATTATCTGTTCTAGCCAATGCTGATAATGATGCATATGTATAATCAGTTAATGTTAATGTTTCTCCAGTATCTAACTAATCATCATTAGCACAAGAAATTTCTTCATAAATAATTTCTATTGGAAAATTTTCTAATGCATTTCTAGCATAACTATCTTTTAGATTATAAATAGTACCATTTAATTTAATTTTTGATAAATCAGCCATAATTATAATCCTCCCTATGTTTCAATAACCAAAGTATCTTCTTCAACACTATATTGATTACTGTCAATAAAAGAAAGATCATTTACTTTAGTTTTTCCATCACCTATTTTCATTTTGTTTGGAAAATAGTCTGTATATATAATAACCTCATTTAATTTTGGAATAAAATTTTTAGCTTTATTCCAATTTTCAGAAGTATCTTTTTTAATTAATGTTTGTTCTTTTATCATATTTTTCTCCAAAAATAAAAAAAACGGGTAGAGGACATAATTATCCCTCTACCCGAGAAAAAAATTATATCCTCTATCTTTTCAAGAGTTTTATAATTTATTTTTATATATCATATTTTTTCTATCTTTTCAAGAAAAAATTAAGAGTTAACTCCAAAAGTAACATTCGCAGTCTTTTGAGAACTTGTGAATGTTGGGCTAATAGTTTCAGAAGAAACAGTAACCTCACCATCAGTACCAGCCGCAGAAACTGTAGTAGCTACAGTAGGAGTAACTGACTTTGATGTTCCAGAGAAACTACCTGTAAATGTTGGTTGAGTAACAGTCGCTGAAGATGTAGTATGAGTAGGTGTAGCATTAATCATAACACCATCTCCAGAGAATGAAGCTGTTGCAGAAGCTGAAGTAATACCAGTAACAACACTTTGGGTTCCAAAAGTAGGAAGTGAACCAGAAAGTGTTGGGTCTGTATATGTAATTGTTCCAACAGCAGTAACTGCACTACTTGTTCCAGCAGCAGTAAGAATTAATGTTTCAGATTCATCATCTCCACCACTTCCAGAATTATCAGTTCCAATAGTAGCAACAACACCCTCAGTAGCAAATGAAGAAGTAGAATCGGTTGCATGAGAAACACTACCAGCACTTAATTGATATGCTTGACCAGCATCTGTAACTGTAGCTGCAGAACCAGTAGCAGGAGTAACTGTAACATTAGTAACTGTAACACTTCCAGAAGGAGTATATATTGCAGAAACTCCTTCTGCTGGAGATGCAGTCGCAACAGTAACACCTGTAGTTTTATCATAGCTTGCGGCCGCAGCTGTTCCTGCGGTGATTTCAACGGAACCCGCAGGAGTTACATCTAAAGAACTATATGTTGCGGGAACTGAAACTGGAGTTGAAGAAACATTATATGTGCCTGCCGCACCAGTTGAAAAACTATTAATTGAATCAACTGTAGTAATAGAAACACTACCATTATCTTTATATGCAAGTGCTTTTAATCCTAAAGCATTTTGTAATTCAAGTACAGTAATATTATCTTGCATATCAATTCCGGCAATAGTCTAAGTTTTTACAACATATGCTTGTTCAGAACCGACTTCACGCCAAGCAGTACCGTCATATAACCATTCAGAGCCAGATGATTCAACAACAAAATCACCAGCTTGTGGACTTGTAACAGCAGTATGATCTGACGCAGATAATAAATTTAATGCCTATCCAATTTGGCCAATTTGACGACCAACATAATCATACATTAAAGCTGCATCAACAACTCCGGTACCATCTGCAGTAACATTAACAGCTTTATCAAATGTAACTACATTACCAAAAGTATCAAGAATTGAACGTACATCAGCATCTTTCAAATAATAAGTAGTATTACCAAGTTTTACTTTAGAAAGTACTGGTGTATGTGTATATGTTTGAGCCATATTTTATATCCTCCCTTATAAAGTAAAAACTAATAACTCATTTTCAGTATCAATATCTGTTTTAAATCTTAAATATAATTCATCAGTAATACTTTTTTGAGTCATAGTTCCATCTGTATTTTGTCCAACAGTATTATATAATTTTACCAAACCAGCAATATCAGATGAAGCAGTAGAAAAAGTTGCAGTTAATGGAATATATTCAACACCATTATAATAAAAAACCTAACTATTTATTTTATCAATATAAACTTTATTTATCATTTTATTAAAAGGTGTATTTAAAGTAGGATCTTTATAAAAATTTCCATTGTTATAATATCCTTGTAATACTGCATTCCTTATGTCTTCATCTGTGAACTATAATTCTGCATAAGTATTAACTCCATTTCCAACTTTTGCTCTTAACCCATCATGAGCGGTATCTACTAAAACAACTTCACCATTAGAAGGAATAAAAATGTCTTTAATTGCTTCATAGTTATAATCATTATCTCTACGAAGACGAATTGTTGCATCAATAGATTTTCTCATTTTATTCCTCCCTCATCACATCTGAAGCAGAACCACCATAAATTTCATCAATCACAGCATCAATCTATTCAGTTGTTATTTCAACATCAATAGAAGCTTTAATTTCATCAATAGTAGTTTGTTTCATATCTTCTAAACGTTCATTTATTAATTGTCTAAGTTCTTCTGGTGAAACTTTGGATTCTACATGTACCATCGGTGATACAATTAAATTTGGTTTTGGAGGTCTTGGTGGATAATAATAACAATCATATTCATAAATGTTATTATAATGATCACGATCTTCACTTGCACAAACATAATGTTCCATTCCTCGTGACATAATTAATTCCTCCTTTTATTATTATATTATATCTTTAAAACAATAATTTTATACTTAAGAATTGATTAATTGTTTTCCTATATTTTTTAAAAAAGAAAACATAAGAATAAAACAA
>JAJBWD010000366.1:0-26525 GCA_032907345.1 Bacillota bacterium
ATAATTGAGGGAGAAGCAATGATTCCCAGCGGTATCTTATTTGGAAAGTTCAATTCAGCATTTCTGATATTTTCTCTGCTGCTGTTCTTAATGTTTATACTTATACTTGCAGTACTCATAATTAAGGGAATATTGGAAAATGTAAATCAGGTTACCATAGGCCTGGATAAAATCGAAAGTGATCTGGATAATAGGATTCCTGTTCTAAATGGTGAGTTTAATAAGATTTCATCTTCCATTAACAATATGGCAGAAGGACTTAAGGATAAAGAGGAGATGGAGAAAAAGCTTCAGGATGCAGAAAAAATGGGCGCTCTTCTTCAATTGGTATCCGGAATTGCCCATGAGATAAGAAATCCCCTTGGAATAATAAGGGGGACAGTTCAGGTAATGAAAGATGAATTTAAAGAAATTCCGGGAATAAATGAGTACATAAATGTCCTTCTAATGCAGTGTGACAGGCAGAATAAGGTGGTAGGAGAGCTTTTAGATTATGCAAAGGAAAGCAGGCTTTCTCTTATGGATGTAGATTTAAATCAGATAGTTAAAAGTGTTATAAATCTGACCAGCCCATATATCAGAAAGAATAAGGTTTTGCTGAAACAGGAGCTAAAGGAGATACCGGAAGTTAGGATTGACCCGGATAAACTGAAACAGGTATTTATAAACATAATAATTAATTCCTGTGAGGCAGCTAAGGAAAACGGAGAACTTTTAATAAAAACATAAAGCGAAAAT
This sequence comes from Bacillota bacterium, assembly GCA_032907345.1. Taxonomy (GTDB): domain Bacteria; phylum Bacillota; class Clostridia; order Clostridiales; family Clostridiaceae; genus JAJBWD01. The sequence continues at coordinate 739 of JAJBWD010000366.1, forward strand.
GGAGTAGTTAAAGTATCCTTTATGGATAATGGTAAGGGAATAAAAAAAGAAGAGCTGGATAAGATATTTAATCCATATTTTACAACAAAACAAAATGGGACAGGATTAGGACTTGCAATAAGCAAGAAACTGATTAAGGACATGGAAGGCACTATAGAAATAAAAAGCAGCGAAAACGTTGGAACTGAGGCTGTTATAACTTTCAGGGAAACAGGAGGCGAAAAAAATGTATAGCATATATGTAATAGATGATGAAGAATATATAGGATGGCTTATTAAAAAGGCATTTTCAAAAAAAGGATACAAGGTTAAATCATTTTTGACTGGAAAAGATGGTATTTCTGAAATTGAAAAAGAAACACCGGACATTGTACTTCTTGACATAAGATTAAATGACATGGATGGAATAGATGTGCTAAAAAGGATAAAGGATACAGAAAAAAGCCTCCCTGTAATAATGATTACTGCACATGGAACCATAGAGGGCGCAATAGAAGCAATGAAACTAGGAGCATTTTTTTACCTCACCAAGCCCTTTGATATAGATGAACTAAACATGCAGGTTGAAAAAGCATTGGAAGTAGAAAGGCTTAAAAACGAAGTTGATTATCTAAGGCTGGAAAGGGACAAGGATGTACTTGTTTTAAACAATTCTCCAATAATGAAATCTGTATATAATACAGTCCAGCAGGTAGCAGCTGTTTCAGCCTCTGTGCTTATAACCGGAGAAAGCGGAACAGGAAAGGAGGTTATTGCAAATCAGATTCACAGGTTAAGTGCAAGAGGCGACTCCCCGTTTATCGCTGTAAACTGTGGTGCAATAAATGAAAATCTCCTTGAAAGTGAGCTTTTTGGACATGAAAAAGGAGCTTTTACAGGGGCTATAGGAAGAAAGCTGGGTAAATTTGAACTGGCGAACAAAGGTACAATATTCCTGGATGAAATAGGCGAAATGAGTATGAGCATGCAGGTAAAGCTGCTCAGGGTCCTTCAGGAAAGGGAAATAACAAGGGTTGGCGGAGAAACAAATATAAAAGTAGATGTAAGGGTAATTTCAGCAACAAACAAGAACATTAAAGATGAGATAAAGAAAGGAAATTTCAGAGAAGATTTATATTACAGGATTAATGTAGTACCCATAGAGCTCCCTCCTCTCAGGGAGAGAAGAGAGGATATAGAAAGCTATGTTAAGTTTTTTATAGATAAATTTTCACAGGGAAGAAATATTGTAATAAGTGATGAGGCAATGAATCTTCTCAAGGATTACAGCTTCCCGGGAAATATAAGAGAACTGGAAAATATCGTTGAAAGGATGGTGCTCCTTTCTACCTCCGATGAACTTCAGGTAAGCTCACTTCCTAAAGAGGTATACAGGGATAATAAAAAAGAGGATTCAATAATATATTTCCCGGCAGAGGGAATAGACCTGGAAAATGTAGAAAAATCACTTATTATTAAGTCTTTGGAGTTTTCTAATTATAACCAGTCAAAAGCAGCAAAGCTTTTAAATATAACCAGATCTGCTCTTATTTATAGAATGCAGAAATATGAAATATTAGGAGGTAAAGATGAAAAAGAAAAAGATTAAAATTATAATTATATCTTTGGCAGGAGTTTTAATAGTCGGTGCAGGCGGGTTTTACGGTTATAAAAAACTAACTAAAAAAACTACAACATCAACGGCCAGTTATTTAGCCTATAAGGCAGAAAAAAAGGATATTTCCATATCCGTATCAGCAGCAGGAACAGTAGAAGCAGTTAATGCAGAAGATGTTATATCCTCCAGCAGTGCAACCATAGTATCTTTGGGAGTATCTGAGGGGTCTGAAGTTTCAAAAGGTGCAGCAATAGCAACCTTGGATTCTTCAAGTCTTAAGCTGGATCTTGAAAAAGCAAAAGCAGATTTAACTCAGGCAAAACTTAAACTTACTCAGCTTACATCCTCTTTAAGTGATACTTATGTTAAATCTCCATATTCAGGAACCGTTACCAGTGTTTATATATCAGCAGGTGATAATACTAACTCCTTAGGACAAGGTTCTGCATATGGTGAAATAACTCTTGACAAAGACCAGTATGGTAAAAAAGCAGGAGATCAAGTAGCATTTCCATCATCCCAGGGAACAATAACAGCAGTTTATGCAAAAGTGGGAGCTAAGGTCAGCAAGGGAACAAAATTATATAAGATGTCCGATTCATCCATTCAGCAGGATATAGCAAATCAAAAGATATCTGTTGAAAGTGCTCAGAATCAGTATGATTTAAAAAATGATGCTTATAACAGCAGCATTGTTACAGCTCCAATATCCGGAATAGTTTCAGCACTTAATTATAAAACCGGAGACAGTGTTCAAAATGGTAAAGCCATAGCAACAATTACAGATCCAACTAAACTTCAGGTTATTGTACCGGTAGATGAGCTTGATATTTCTAAAGTAAAATTAAATCAATCCTGTAATATAGAAATTGAAGCTGTTTCGGGTAAAAAATTTACAGGTAAGGTTACAAAAATAGCAAGCATAGGTACTGCCAGCAACAATGTTACAACTTATGATGTTACGGTAACTATTGATAATGGCGACAGCATAAAGATTGGTATGACAGCTAATGTAACTATTGTAGTAAATTCAAAATCAGATGCATTAGTAGTCCCTCTTGATGCCGTTACAACAAGAAATGGAAAGAGTTATGTCATGACATCACTTCCATCAGGAGCATCAGCTGCAGGCTTTGGATTTAGAAACCAGAACAGCAGTGGATCAGGAAACTCAAATGCTTCAGGAACAGGCACAAAATCAAGTTCAACCTCAAGCTCATACGGCCAGGGAAGCAGCAGTTTCTTAACAGAGGTTACTCTGGGAATTCAAAATGAAACTCAGGCTGAAATATTAACGGGTTTAACAGAAGGTCAGACAGTTTACGCAAAGGCAGCCACCAGCTCCTCATCAACATCAGCTACAAAAACTAATCAGAGCGGATTTGGCGGCATGGGCGGCCTTTCAGGTAATGCAAACAGAAGATTTGGAAATTAGGAGGCAGATATGATTAGAATAAAGAACCTATTCAAGATATATGAGATGGGTGAAGATAAAGTATATGCCTTAGATGACCTTTCCTTAGAAATTCATCAGGGAGAATTCACGTCGATAGTAGGGCCTTCAGGATCTGGGAAATCTACCCTTATGAATATAATAGGCTGTCTTGATACCCCAACCTCCGGCGAATATTTTCTGGCAGGAGAAGAGGTTTCTAAACTAAGTGATAACAGACTTTCAGAGATAAGAAATGAAAAAATAGGTTTTGTATTTCAGAAATTTAACCTTCTTCCAAAATTATCAGCTTTAGAAAACGTGGAACTGCCCTTGGTTTATCTTGGGGTATCCGCAAAGGAAAGAAAAAGAAGGGCAGAGGAAGCATTAAACAGCGTTGGATTATTATCCAGAATGAAGCACCTTCCAACTGAGATGAGCGGAGGCCAGCAGCAAAGAGTTGCAATAGCAAGAGCTTTAGTTACAGATCCTCAGATTATCCTTGCAGATGAACCTACCGGAAACTTAGATAGCAAAACAGGAGAAGAGGTACTGAAGATATTACAGGAGCTTAACAAAAAAGGCAGGACTGTAATTCTGATAACTCACGACAGCCACGTGGCAAAATCTGCAAAAAGGACAGTAGAAATAATGGATGGTAAAATCCATGAACATGAGGGGGCGGAGAAATGAAGTTTACTCAAGGTATAAAGATGGCCCTAAGCTCCATCAGGTCAAATAAAATGAGATCAATACTTACCATGCTGGGCATTATCATTGGAATCCTGTCAGTAATCGTACTGGTTGGAATAGGACAGGGAACTACAAGAAATATTCAGTCTCAGATAGAAGGTCTTGGCACTAATCTGATAACTGTTAATATAAGAAGTTATAGAAATAAACCAATAACAGATGATGAAATAACTCAGCTTAAATCCGGAGGCTTCATTAAAGAAATAGCTCCTATAGTAAGCAGCAATTCTACAGTAAAGGCAGGAACAAAGTCAGATTCATACTCTGTAGAAGGCTCGGTACCAGCTTATGAGGAAATTAGAAATGTAAGCATAGATACAGGCAGATTTATAAGCGAAAATGATATTACTAACAGATATAAAGTAGCAGTTATAGGAACAGATATAGCAGATACCATATTTGGAACCAGGGATGTTATTGGAAAGACAATTCAGATTAACAGAAATAATTTTACAGTTGTGGGTCTTTTAAAATCAGCAGGAAGCTCAAGTTCAGGTTCCAATGATGAAAAAGTCATTATACCAATATCAACTGCTGAAAGACTTTTTAAAACTACCAGAATAAGTACCTTTTATATAGAAGCATCATCCAGTGATAATGTGACAAATGCTTATAATCAGCTGAATACTTTCCTTTATCAAAAATTTGGGAGTACAGATGATTACAATGTATTTAACCAGACAGACCTGTTGTCTACAGTATCTACTACTACAAACACCCTGACTATGATGCTGGGAGGAATTGCTTCAATTTCCCTGCTGGTTGGAGGAATTGGAATTATGAACATAATGTTGGTTTCTGTAACTGAAAGGACAAGAGAGATAGGAATAAGGAAGGCAATAGGAGCAAAAAGAAGGAATATTCTCATTCAGTTTCTTATAGAATCAGTAGTTCTGTCAGTTTTGGGAGGAATAATAGGCATACTCCTGGGATTCCTGGTGGCAAATATTGTATCTAAATTCACCAGCATAGCTGTATCAATTTCACCAACGGTGGTTCTGCTTTCATTCAGCTTTGCCATGGCAGTAGGGATTATTTTTGGAATGTATCCGGCAAATAAAGCCTCCAAGTTAAAGCCTATTGATGCTTTAAGATATGAATAAATCAAGAAAAAAGTTTATATTCCACCTTTAAAATTTAAAGCCTCTTTTAGTAATAAATTCTAAGAGAGGCTTTTTTACTTTATATAAAATTGGAAAATCGAAAATTGCTATAAATAATAACAGAATAAAAACAAATATAATTTTTTCAGAGTAAAAAAGGATGGGTGCAGGGAAGGTACTTCCCGCTGGTTTGAGGAAGGTGCTCAGGCAGGAAGTGCTGCCTGCGGGAACCTAAGGTTCCCTTAGATCTCTGCGTTAGCAGATTTTTTAAAATGATTTTTTAAGGCAATCCCTGCAAATAAAGCTTTTGCCGCCTGAGACAGGTATGCTGTCTTCTTTTATTATACTTTTACCGCAAACAGAACAAAGTAAACCGCCTTCTTTTGGCTTAATTTTATCCGGCAGTTTTTTATAAGATGATTTTCTGTTGCAGGGCAGGTCATAGCAAAGAGGCTTGTCCTTAATTTCCTTATGACATATAGAATATTTCATACCGTAGCTGCTTTCACAAAAAAGCTCCAGTTCAAACCTGGGGTTTTCCCTGTCGTAAAATTCTTCTATAATAAGTCTTCTTATCTGGGCATCATTTATGATAAGACCGCTTTTTTCAATCCCATCAAAAATAGATTTAGTAATATTATTTGTATCCGGATGCCTTTTAGCACTTTTATAATAAACCTTTAAGACTGCAATCAGTGATTCATTGAAAACCAGCTTTGGGTTCTGGATTCTTGCCTCCAGGGCTATTCTCTCTTCATATATTGCATATCTGTCATGGTATTTACCGGATTTGTTTGGAAGTATAGCCCGGCCATTTAAATTAAAAAGCTTAAAATTTGATTTTGATATTGGGGAACCTAAGACAATGACTTTTGCGTAATTATCCATAGCAGCCTCCTTTCTCCCTATGATTATATCATATAAAAAAATTTGATAACATCTTTTCCATTATGTATAATTGAAGGGATTAATAAATTAGAGGTGTAATGATGAAGATACTAGCTATAGAATCAAGCTGTGATGAAACTTCGGCTTCAATAGTAGTGGATGGAAGAGAAGTTTTATCAAATATAATAGCTTCCCAGATAGATGTACATAAAAAATACGGCGGGGTTGTTCCTGAGGTAGCTTCCCGTATGCATATTGAAGTAATAAGTTCAGTGGTACAGGAAGCGTTAACTGGAGCTGGCCTTACATTTAAAGATATAGATGCCATAGGGGTTACCTATGGGCCGGGCCTGGTAGGAGCTCTTTTAGTTGGGCTTCAGTATGCTAAAGGGCTTTCATATTCTCTTAAGCTTCCTTTAATTGGAGTAAACCATATAGAAGGTCATATCAGTGCGAACTTTATTGAGCATAAGGATTTAGAGCCTCCCTTTGTCTGCCTTGTAGTTTCCGGAGGTCATACATATATAGTTTATATGAAGGATTATGGTAATTTTGAGGTAATGGGGAGAACCAGAGATGATGCAGCAGGGGAAGCCTATGATAAAATTGCAAGGGCTATAGGTCTTGGATATCCCGGAGGACCTAAAATAGACAAGATAGCGAAAAACGGAAATAGTAATGCAATAAAATTCCCAAGAGCGAATTTTCACGATGATTCTCTTGATTTCTCCTTTTCAGGACTTAAATCCGCAGTCTTAAATTATCTTAACTCTTCAAAAATGAAGGGAGAAGCAATAGTAACAGAGGACGTAGCAGCCTCCTTCCAAAAGGCAGTTGTTGGTGTTTTAACTGATAATGCATTTAAGGCCTGCAGGATAAAAGGGGTAGATAAAATTGCCATAGCAGGTGGGGTAGCTGCTAACTCATGCCTGAGAGAAACGCTTGTAAATGAAGGAAAAATGCAGGGAATTAAGGTTCTGTTCCCCAGCATGATTTTATGTACCGATAATGCTGCAATGATTGGAAGTGCTGCTTATTTTGAGTATAAAAAAGGAAGAAAATCAGATCTTTCTTTAAATGCTGTTCCAAATCTAAAGCTGGGAGAAAGGTAGAATATGTATATTGTTAATTACGTATAAATATGATAAATTATAAATAGTTGAAGTGGGGGGTAACTATGAATAAGTTTAAGAATATTATAGTAATTTTAATAATAGCTGCTGCTTTTGCTGTTTTTTTCTTTGTTAAGGGAACAGAAGGCTATCAGGACAAGATTGATAACCTTATGAAGCAGGGAAAATATCAGGATACTATAAATTATATCGATGAAAAGATAAAATCAGGTAAAGAGGATGATTATCTGCTTGGAGAAAAAGGCTATGCTTTGATTTCATTAAACAAAAATGAAGAGGGAATAAAGGCGCTTGAAAAAGCGTTAACATATAACAGTAAGAATGATAATATTTTAAATAATTTAAGCTGGGCTTATAATAATCTGAAGCAGTACGATAAGGCCCTGGATTACGCAGAGAAAGCTTTAGCTATAAATAAAGATGATGCAATAACTATGGCAAATAAAGGGAATGCAGAGTCAGGTTTAAATAAATCAGATGAAGCAATAGAATCATATAACAAAGCTATTAAGCTGGATAGTAAATCCAGCCTGGCTTATTATGGACTTGGTCTTTGTTATTATGATAAAGAGGATTATTCAAAGTCTCTGGAAAACTTTAATAAGTATGTGGAACTAAAGGGAGAGGATTATGAGGCCCTGTATTATATAGGAGACTGTTATTATTATATGGATAAGTATCAGGATTCTCTGAAGTTCTATGACAAGGCATTGGAGTTAAATGATAAGGAAGCTTTCCTTCACAGTTTTAAGGCAGATTCCCTTTATTTTTTAGGAAAATATGATGAAGCTATAGCATCTTATGAGAATGCAATTAAGCTGGACGAGGATTACGCAGATGGCTACTATGGCGAAGCTTTAACCTATGCAAAGAAAAATAATAAGACAAAAGCCATAGAATTTCTTAAAAAAGCTGCAAAATTTAATGAAGACTATGTTGGTTATGCATACAATGATGACGCATTTAAGGATATAAAGAAATCAGATGAATTTAAAACTTTAATAAAATAGAAAACAGGTTAACACCTGTTTTTTTTATTGAGACTGCATAATTACCTTTGGCTGATTCATCTTGAAAATAACGAAGGTTCAACGTTTTTTAAAGATGAAATATAATCATAAATTATGCAGTCTCTTTTATGCTGTGAATTAAATCTCCTAATTTATTCTTGACAGAAAAATACTATTAATATATACTTTGATTATCCAATAATTTGATTATCAAAGTATTAATTCCCGAGGTGATTTTATGAAAGATGCCAGCAGCATTGTAAATGAAGTTTTAGTTGACCTGTTTAATGATATATTAAACATCGAACAAAAAGCATTATCTGCTACTAAGTTTAAGGACCTTTCCATAGCAGAAATTCATACCATAGAGGCAGTTTCTTATGAAGAAAGGACAATGAGTGAGGTTGCCAGAAATCTTAAGATAACAACAGGCACACTGACCATTGCCATAAACAATCTGGTCAATAAAGGATATGTAAAAAGGAAAAGGAATGAGGATGACAGGAGAGTAGTTCTTGTGTCACTTACACAAAGCGGCAAGGTAGTATTCAGAATCCATAAAAAATTCCATGATGACATGGTAAAGGCAACACTGGAGGGATTAAATAATGATGAGCAGGAAGTTTTAATTAATTCCCTGTCTAAATTAAATAAATTTTTCAGAGAAAAGTATAAGGACTAAGGAGAAAATTGCATATAACTTTATTTAATCTTAAAACAGTGAATATTTAATGCATTTTAAGAGAAAAATAAATTATTGAATTATGCAGTTTTACAGGGAGAGGTGTAAGTTTGAAAAAAGCAAAAATATCAGGAGTAGGATGTTTCTATCCTGATAATATAGTTACTAATGATGATTTGGCAAAAATTGTTGACACATCAGACGAATGGATACACAAAAGAACAGGGATCAGAAAAAGAAGGCTTTCAACCGGGGAAAACACTTCTGATTTAGCAGTAATGGCAGCAAAAAACGCAGTAGAAAATGCTGGTTTAACTCCTGAGGATATAGATTTGATAGTACTTGCAACTACATCTCCGGATTATCTTACTCCATCAACAGCAGCTGTAGTTCAAGGCAAAATAGGAGCTAAGAATGCAGCCAGCTTTGATATTTTAGCAGCCTGTTCAGGGTTTATATATGGATTAAAGATAGGAAAAAGCTTTATAGAAAGCGGTGCATATAAAAAGGTTTTAGTTATCGGTGCTGAGGTCCTGTCTAAAATCCTTGACTGGAATGACAGGAATACCTGTGTTCTGTTTGGAGACGGAGCAGGTGCCGCAGTACTTGAAGAAACAGAAGCTGGAGGAATTGAAGCAGTACACATAGGAACCTATGGTGACAAGGCAGAGCTTCTCACCTGCAAATCCCATCCTCTTAATAATCCATATTATAAAGAGGATCAGGATACATTTGACAAGATATCCATGGATGGAAGAGAAGTGTTTAAGTTCGCCACTAATATAATGCCGGAACAGATAAATTTATTGCTTAAAGAAAATAATCTAAATATAGAAGACATTAAATATATAATTCCACATCAGGCTAATTTAAGGATAATAGAATCCGCTGCAAAAAAGCTTAACATTGGCATGGAAAAGTTCTATGTTAATCTTAATGAATATGGAAACACATCAGCTGCCTGCATACCAATCTGTATGGATGAAATGAACAGGCGGGGTCTCCTGAATAATGGAGACAAAATAATAACAGTTGCTTTTGGGGGAGGCTTAACATATGGAGCTGCCCTTATAATATGGAATAAATAGGAGGTTTATTATGATTTTAGAAAAGGTAAAGGAAATTATATCAGAACAGTTAAACATCAGCGTGGAGGAAATAAACGAGGATACTGCCTTTGAAGATTTAGGAGCAGATTCCCTAGATTTATTTCAGGTAGTAAGTGAAATTGAAGATCAGTGGAACATCAGAATTGAAGAAGTAGAAAAGATTAAAACAGTATCAGATGTAGTAAATTTCATAGAAAACAATATACAGTAACAGACCAGATATTTTAGGAAATTGCATAATTTATTTTAGCTTATAATTATGCAATTTTCTCTTTTAATATCTGACGTTATATGCAGGAGGGAAATGATGAAATCTCGTATTTCGCAAATTTTAAATATTAAGTATCCTATTATCCAGGGAGGAATGGCAAATATTGCAGATGCCTCACTTGCTCAGGCAGTATCTAATGCCGGAGGTCTTGGACTTATTGCAGGAGGAAACGCCCCAAAAGAATACATACGTGAAGAGATCAGAAAGGCTAAACAAATGACAGATAAGCCTTTTGGTGTAAATATAATGCTGCTCAGCCCAAATGCAGATGATTTAGCAGAGCTGATCATTGAAGAGGGAGTAAAGGTAGTTACAACCGGAGCTGGAAACCCTGGTAAATATATGGCAAAATGGAAGGAAAATGGGATAAAGGTTATCCCTGTTGTAGCATCCGTTGCTCTGGCTAAAAGAATGGAAAAAGCAGGAGCTGATGCTGTAGTTGTTGAAGGCTGTGAAGCAGGAGGGCATATAGGAGAGATGACTACAATGACTCTGGTTCCTCAGGTTGCAGATAGTGTATCTATTCCGGTAATAGCAGCAGGCGGTGTCGGAGATGGACGAGGGATAGCAGCAGCATTTATGCTGGGAGCATCAGGAGTTCAGGTAGGAACAAGATTTCTAGTTGCCGATGAATGTACAATTCATGAAAATTATAAAAATAAAGTTATAAATGCAAAGGATATTGATTCAGTTGTAACAGGCAGAAGCACCGGGCATCCGGTTAGATGCCTCAGAAATAAGCTGACAAGAGAATATAAAAGACTTGATAAAGAAAATATGTCCCTGGAGGAATATGAAAAGCTGGGGATAGGAGCATTAAGACGAGCTGCAAGAGAAGGCGATGTGGATATGGGCACAGTCATGGCAGGACAGATAGCAGGTCTTATATCTAAAAGGCAGAGTGCTAAGGAAATAATAGAAGAAATGTTCCGGCAGGCTGAAGCTCTGCTTAATGGATCTTCATTATAGGAGGAATATTTTGAGTAAAATATCATTCTTATTTCCAGGCCAGGGAGCCCAGTATGTGGGAATGGGCAGAGAAATATATGAAAATCATGAAATTGCCAGAGAAGTGTTTGAAGAGGCATCAGGAGCTTTAGGTTACTCTGTTTCTGATCTTTGTTTTAATTCTGATGAAAAAACTCTTTCAAAAACTGAAAATACGCAGGTTGCCATGCTGACTGTAAGCACAGCAATACTTAAGGTTATAGAAAGCTATGGAATTAAACCCTATGCAGCTGCAGGACTATCCCTGGGAGAATACGGAGCAATAGTTGCAGCAGGATGCATTTCCTTTCAGGAAGCAGTAAAGCTTATAAGAAAAAGAGGAAAATATATGCAGGAAGCAGTTCCTGAAGGGGTTGGCTCTATGGCAGCTATTCTTGGACTTCCTGAGGAAGAGTTAGAAGAAGTTCTGCAAAAGGGAAGAAAATTTGGAATAGTTGAGGGCTCTAATTTCAACTGCAAAGGGCAGATTGTCATAGGCGGGGAAATAAAAGCTTTAAATGAAGCCTCCGATGCTGCTAAGGAAAAAGGAGCTAAAGTAATATTTTTAAAAGTATCAGCTCCCTTCCATACCAGTATGCTGAAGGAAGCATCAAATAAATTTTATGAAGAACTTAAAAATATAGAACTTAAAAAGCCTGAAATAAAACTTTGTATTAACCTAACCGGAGAATACTTAAAACCGGATCAGGACATTAAAAATATTTTAAGAGATGGAATTAAAAGTCCGGTATATTTTATGAAGGAAATTGAAACCATGACAGCAGACGGAGTAGATACCTTTATTGAATTAGGACCTTCAAAGACTCTGTCCTCCTTCGTAAAGAAAACAAACAGACAGGTTACTGTTTTAAATGTAGAAGACACAGCATCACTTGCTAATACATTAGAAAAGCTAAAAGGAGGTAACAGCAGTTGCTAAATGGAAAAACAGCCTTGATAACCGGCGGTTCCAGGGGAATCGGAAGAGAAATAGCCTTAAAGCTGGCAGGCCTTGGAGCTTCTATAGTTATAAACTATACATCCAGCGAAGAGAAAGCTTTAAAAGTAAAAGAAGAAATAGAAGCAATAGGCAGCAAAGCTTACATATATAAAGCTGATGTTTCCGATTTCAAAGAGTCTTTGGATTTAGTTGAAAAAACCATAGAGGTTTTTGGTCAGCTTGATATATTGGTAAATAATGCAGGGATAACAAGAGACACCCTTCTTCTAAGAATGAGGGAAGAGGATTTTGACAGTGTAATAAATGTAAATCTCAAGGGAGCATTTAATATGATTAAACATGCTTCATCCAAGATGCTGAAGAAAAGATATGGAAAAATTATAAGCATATCCTCTGTTGTAGGCATATACGGAAATATAGGCCAGGCAAATTATGCAGCATCAAAGGCAGGAATAATAGGACTTACTAAATCTGCAGCAAAGGAACTGGCATCCCGGGGAATAAATGTAAATGCAGTAGCACCGGGCTTTATTGAAACAGACATGACAAATGCACTAAATGAAAAAACTAAAGAAGCAATGTTGAATATGATACCCCTTAAAAAGTACGGCAAAGCTTCCGATGTGGCAAACTTAGTAGCTTTTTTATCATCAGATGATTCAAGTTATATAACAGGCCAGGTAATAAGTATTGATGGCGGATTAGCTTTTTAGGAAGGTGAAATAATGAAAAGAAGAGTAGTAGTTACCGGAATGGGAGCAATAACTCCTGTTGGAAATAATGTGGAAGACTTCTGGGGTTCACTTAAGGAAGGGAAAAACGGAATAGACTTTATTAAATCCTTTGATACAGAAAATTTCAAGGCAAAGCTGGCAGCAGAGGTAAAGGACTTTAAACCGGAGGATTACCTGGACAGAAAAGAAGCAAGAAGGATGGATAGGTTCTGTCAGTTTGCAATAGCAGCTTCAAAGGAAGCAGTAAAAGATTCAAACATAGATTTAGAAAAGATAGATAAAAACAGATTCGGAGTAATGATAGGCTCAGGCATCGGCGGTCTTAAAACCATGGAGGATCAGATAGCAGTACTCTCTACAAAAGGACCTAACAGGGTAAATCCTTTGTTCATCCCTATGATGATATCAAATATGGCATCAGGAAATACAGCCATATTATTTGGAGCAAAGGGAACAGCTGAATGCGTTGCAACTGCCTGTGCTACTGGAACTAACGCTGTAGGCAATGCTTTTAGGCTTATAAGAGACGGATATGAGGACTATATGTTGACAGGAGGAGCTGAGGCTTCTATAACTCCGGTTGCCCTTGCCGGATTTTCAAACTTAACAGCTTTATGTACATCAGATGATAAGGACAGAGCTTCAATACCTTTTGATAAGGAAAGAAACGGGTTTGTCATGGGAGAAGGTTCAGGAGTATTATTTTTAGAAACATTGGACAGTGCTCTATCAAGAGGAGCGAAAATATACGGAGAGATAGTGGGTTACGGTTCAACCTGTGATGCTTATCATATGACAGCACCGGCTGAAGGCGGAGAGGGAGCAGTAAGAGCAATTGAGAGAGCTCTTATAGATGGAGACATAAAGAAAGAAGAAGTATCTTATATAAATGCTCATGGAACCAGCACTCATTACAATGATAAAAATGAGACAGCAGCTATAAAGACAGTATTTGGAGATTTAGCATATAAAATTCCTGTATCATCCACAAAATCAATGACAGGACATCTCCTTGGAGCTACGGGAGCAATTGAGGCCATTGCCTGTATAAAGGCACTGCAGGATGGATTTATTCCGCCTACTATAGGATATAAGGTAAAGGATGAAGAGTGCGATTTAGATTATGTACCAAATAAGGGAAGAGAAAAAGACCTTAAGTATGCTATATCTACTTCTCTGGGATTTGGCGGACATAATGCAGTTCTTGCTTTTAAAAAGTGGGAATAGGAGGATATTATGGATTATAAAGATATAGAAAAGCTGATTGATAAATTAGATAAATCAAGCCTTTCTCATTTTGAATATGAAAAAGATAATTTTAAACTGGTAATAAAAAAGGAAGCAGCAGTTCAAAATACTTTGGCACCTCAGCCTAAAATAATGCCTGCTGAAACACCAGATGTGGAAATTAAGACTAAGGAAACAAAATTTGATGATGATGAGAATATAATTCTTGTAAAATCCCCAATAGTCGGAACTTTCTATGCTTCTTCCTCACCGGATATTCCTGCTTTTGTAACTGCAGGCTCAAAGGTGAAAAAGGGAGATACTCTCTGCATTATAGAAGCCATGAAGCTGATGAATGAGATTGAAGCAGAAGCTGATGGGGAGATACTGGAAGTACTTTGTGAAAACGAGAGTATGGTAGAGTATGGAGAAGTAATATTCAAGATTAAAAAAGAGAAGTAGGTGAAATTATGCTTGAAATAAAAGATATAGAAAAAATTCTTCCTCATAGGTATCCATTCCTGCTTATAGACAGAGTATTAGAGGTGGAACCTTTAAAAAGAGCAGTTGGGATAAAAAATGTAACCTTTAATGAATACTTTTTTCAGGGACATTTCCCAAATGAACCTGTTATGCCGGGAGTTCTTATAATAGAAGCTTTAGCCCAGCTGGGTGCAGTTGCCATGCTTTCACATGAGTCCTTCAAAGGAAAAACTGCATATTTTGGCGGAATAAAAAGTGCCAGATTCAGAAAAAAGGTGGTTCCCGGAGATACACTTAAGTTAGAAGTAGAAATAGATAAAATTAAGGGACCTGCAGGTATTGGAAAGGCTGCAGCTTATGTTGACGGCAAACTTGCCTGTCAGGCAGAGCTTCTATTTGCCATAGGGGGTAATTAGATGTTTAAAAAGATACTTATAGCAAACAGGGGAGAGATAGCTGTAAGAATAATAAGAGCTGCCCGGGAGCTTGGCATAGAAACAGTAGCAATATATTCCGAAGCAGACAGGGATGCTCTTCATACAAACTTAGCAGATGAAGCTGTCTGCGTAGGAGGTCCCAGATCAAAGGACTCTTATCTTAACGTAGAAAACATAATAAGTGCTACAGTTTTAACCGGAGCTGAGGCTATTCATCCAGGCTTTGGGTTTCTTTCTGAAAACAGTAAGTTTGCTAAAATGTGCAGGGACTGTAACATAGCTTTTATAGGACCCAGCCCTGAAATAATAGATAAAATGGGTAATAAAGCTCAGGCTAAAGACATTATGAGAAAAGCCGGAGTCCCAATTATTATGGGATCTGACGGAAAAATAGATACAGTAGAAGAAGGACTGGATATAGCAGAAAAGATGGGATACCCGGTTCTTATAAAGGCATCTGCCGGCGGAGGCGGAAAGGGTATGAGACTATGCTTCACAAAAGAAGAGTTCGTAAAAGGATACACCATGGCTAAGGGAGAAGCTTTAGCTTCCTTTGGTGATGATGATGTATATGTAGAAAAATTTATTGAGGAGCCAAAGCATATAGAATTCCAGATTCTTGGAGATAAGTTTGGAAATGTAATTCATCTTGGAGAGAGAGACTGCTCTGTTCAAAGACGAAATCAAAAGGTAATTGAAGAAGCTCCATCACCTGTAATGAAGGAAAAAGTGCGAAAAGAAATGGGTGCAGCTGCAATAAAAGCGGCAAAGGCAGTTAATTATGAAAATGCAGGAACAATTGAGTTTCTATTAGATAAAAACTATAATTTCTACTTCATGGAAATGAACACCAGAATCCAGGTAGAACATGGAATAACTGAAACTGTAACAGGAATTGACCTGGTAAAAGAGCAGATAAAAATAGCAGCAGGTGAAACATTAAATATTACCCAGGAAATGATTAAAATTCAGGGAGCTGCCATAGAGTGCAGGATTAATGCAGAAAATCCATCCCTTGATTTCAGACCTTCTCCGGGAAAGATAACTAAACTGATATCACCCGGAGGACCTGGTATAAGACTCGACTCTGCGGTTTATGAGGGTTACAGCATATCACCTCTTTATGATTCCATGATAGGAAAACTGATAGCCTATGGAAGAGACAGAGAGGAAGCAATAGCCAGAATGAAAAGAGCTCTTGGAGAATACTTAATTGAAGGCATAGACACTAATATTGAATATCAGCTGACCATACTGGAAAATCCGGTATTTATATCTGGAAATTACAATACATCATTTGTTAAGAATGAACTTTCTAATAATATTTAGGTGGTGAGCCTATGAAATTTAATGGACTGTTTAAAAAAAATAAATATATAACCCTTAAAAAAGAAAATACAATAAAGGGAACTAAAACTATCCCTAACATACCTGATGGAATGTGGATTAAGTGCCCAATATGCAGCTGTATCATATATAAAGAAGATTTAGAAAAAAACTTAAGTGTCTGCAAGAAATGCGGCCATCATTTCAGGATAGGTGCTAAAGAAAGAATAATTGAAATAGCAGATGAAGGAAGCTTTACCCAGATAAATGGAAACATTAAAAGTAAAAACCCCTTAAATTATCCCGGCTATGAAGATAAGATAAATTCACTTATAGAAAAAACAGGGATAAATGAAGCTGTGGTTACAGGAATATGTAAAATAAATGGAAATCCGGCGATTCTGTCTGTCATGGACAGTAATTTTATTATGGGAAGTATGGGAAGCGTGGTAGGAGAAAAAATCACCAGAGCTATAGAAACTGCCATAGATAAAAATCTGCCTATAATAATATTTACTGCATCCGGAGGAGCCAGAATGCAGGAAGGAATGCTGTCGCTTCTGCAGATGGCAAAAACCACATCAGCTCTCTCCAGGCTTAATCAATCAGGAAATTTATACATTTCAGTAATAACAGATCCAACTACAGGAGGAGTTTCCGCTTCTTTTGCCCAGGTAGCAGATATTGTGCTATCAGAACCTGGTGCGATAATTGGCTTTGCAGGAAGAAGAGTAATAGAGCAGACCATAAAGCAGAAACTGCCGGAGGAATTCCAGAAGGCTGAATTTGCCTTGGAAAAGGGATTTATAGACAAAATAGTTTCCAGAAATTCCATGAAGGAAACACTATCTAACCTTCTTCGCCTTCATAAATTTCAGGAGGTGAAATAATGTCCTATACTGAGTTTGAAAAAAGCAAAAAAGAATTGATTAATAAAATAGAAGATTTAAAAAAGTTATCAGAGTCAGAAAAAATAAATTTAGATGATGAAATAAATCTTTTAGAAGCTAAAGTTAAAAAAATGGAGCTGGATTTTTACAGCGCTTTAACTCCCTGGGATAAGCTTACTATTGCAAGACTTGTGGAAAGACCTACTGCCCTTCATTATATAAACAGTATTTTTGATGATTTCATTGAGCTTCATGGAGACAGATATTTTGGAGATGACAAGGCATTAGTTGGAGGAATAGCTTCCTTTAACGGAATTCCTGTAACAGTTATCGGGCAGCAAAAGGGAATGAATACAAAGGATAATATAAAAAGAAACTTTGGAATGGTAAATCCTGAAGGTTACAGGAAATCGCTAAGGCTTATGAAACAGGCTGAAAAATTTAAGAGACCTATTATATGTTTCATTGACACTCCCGGAGCCTTTTGCGGCATAGGAGCAGAAGAACGGGGCCAGGGAGAAGCCATAGGAAGGAATCTTTTAGAGATGGCAGGGATTAAATCTCCTATTATTTCCATAGTAATTGGAGAAGGAGGAAGCGGTGGAGCTTTAGCCTTAGCAGCTTCTGAAAGAGTATATATGCTGGAGCACTCCATTTATTCACTGCTTTCACCGGAAGGATTTGCTTCAATCTTATGGAAGGACAGCTCCAAGGCAAAAGAGGCGGCAGGTATAATGAGGATAACGGCCCAGGACCTGTTGCAGCTTAAAATAATCGATGGTATAATAAAAGAGCCATTGGGCGGAGCTCATAGAGACATTAACAAGACAGCTGCGGAAATAAAGATGGTAATTGAAGAAGAACTTAAGTATTTAACAAAACTAAGCAGCTTAGATATAATTAATCTAAGATATGAAAAGATAAGAAAAATAGGTGAGTATGAAGATGGCTAAGTCATCTTCATTTTTTGTTAGGAGATACATATGATAATTTTATTGAAAAACCTTACTGATAATTTTATATTTATTCTTGTTATGGCATTTATTATTTCAAACCTGCCTCTTTTTAAAAATATATTTCGAAAAGATGAGTATAGAAAAAGGGACATAATAATTTTAACTATTTTATTTGGAGGTTTTGGAATTGTAGGGACCTATGCAGGTACAGAAATAAACGGTGCCATTGCCAACACCAGGATTGTTGGAGTTATGGCAGGAGGTATTCTGTTTGGACCAGTTGTTGGGATATTTGCAGGCATTATTGCAGGCTTTCATCGTTTATTTATAGATTTTGGAGGAATAACGTCTGTACCCTGTACAATTACAACTATAACAGCTGGATTTGTATCTGCCTATATATATAAAAAAGCAGTAGAAGACAATAAAAAATTCTATGGCTTAATAGGGGGTATTTTAGTAGAAAGTTTGGAAATGATTCTTATTCTTCTTTTATCAAAACCTTACAGCAGTGCTTTATCAATTGTAAAGAGTATTTATTTGCCAATGAGCCTGACAAATGGTATAGGAATATTTTTATTAATAGTCCTTATTCAGAATTATTTTAAAGAGAAGGATAAAATTGCTGCTGAGCAGGCAAAACTTGCTTTAGAAATTGCCAGCAAAACCCTTCCATACTTCAGAGATATTACTGCGGATTCCAATGATAAGATATGCCAAATTATTAAAGACTCAACAGGAGCCGCTGCAGTTTCCATAACCGATAAGAATACAATACTCTCCCATGTAGGATTAGGATCAGACCATCATATAAAAGGCAATAGCTTAATGAATGAAGGTACCAAAAAGGCAATTAGGGAAGGAATTGTAATTGCTTTAAATAGTCCTGAAGAAATCGGCTGCCCAGAGCCTTTATGTCCTCTCAAATCAGCTATAATAGCACCTTTAAAAGAAGGAGATGAGGTAATAGGAGCATTAAAAATATTTTATGCAAAGAAAAACGCTGTTACCTTCAGGACTACAAATCTGGTAATAGGATTGTCTCAGCTTATTTCCACACAGTATGAAATAAGCAAGGTGAATAAGCTTAAGGATATGGCAGCCAAGGCAGAATTAAAAGCGCTGCAGGCTCAAATCAATCCTCATTTTCTTTTTAATGCATTTAATACAATCATATCTTTCTTAAGGTATGATCCAAATAAAGCAAGAAGTCTTATTATAAATTTAACCTCATATTTAAGGTATAATCTTGATTACAGCAATTCCTATGTGGAGCTAAGCAGAGAATTAGACCAGGTTAAAACATATCTGGAAGTTGAAAAAGCAAGATTTGGAGATAACCTGAATGTAATTTTTAATATTGCAGAGAATATAGACATGAAAGTTCCATCACTTATTATTCAGCCAATTGTTGAAAACGCTATAAGACATGGCATAAAAGGTGCAGGAACCATTATTGTAAGTGCTTATCCTATAGAAAATGGTGAAATATATATTTCAGTTGAAGATGATGGGGTAGGAATAAATGAAGATATAATAGAAAAAGTATATAAGGGTATTATGAAGGAAAGCAAGATAGGAATAACCAATGTTAACAATAGACTTAAAAATTTATATGGCAAAGGTCTTAATATAGAAAGATTAAAAAAAGGAACAAAAATAAGCTTTACAGTTCATGCTATAAGGGAGTGATAATGTGAATTGCATCATTGTTGAAGATGAGTATCCTGCAAGAAAAGAGCTTGCCTACTTTATAAAAACCTTCAGCAGTATAAAAATTATTGAAGAGTTCGATGACAGCATAAAAGCACTTAAATATATTCAAAATAATCAGATGGATATAATATTTTTAGACATAAGCATGCCTAACCTGGATGGAATTACTCTTGGCAAAATAATAAAAAATATGGAAGATAAGCCTAAGGTAGTTTTTATAACAGCTCATCCGGAATATGCAATAGATGCCTTTGAGGTTGAAGCCTTTGATTATATTTTAAAGCCCTATTCAGAAAACAGAATAATAACAGCTGTTCATCGTTTGGAAAAATGCAGCATTAATAAGTCAGTCCCAAGTAATAAAATAACTCTGTGGAAAAATGATAAGATGATAGTAATAAATGTAGATGATATATGCTACTGCGAGGCCAGTGAAAGAAAGGTATTTATATATAGTAAGGATGATAGATTTGAAATTGTTTCAACTATTACTGATTTTTCAAAAAAACTTCCAGAAACAAATTTCTTCAGGTGTCATCGATCCTATATAGTAAACTTAGATAAAATAACCGAAATTACTCCCTGGTTTAATAATACATATGTTATAAAGCTTAGAGGAATAGATGCTGATATTCCTGTAAGCCGAAACAGCATAAACGATTTCAGACAAAGAATGGGCATATAATGCATTTAATGCAGGGATTTTGTCATTTGGTGCAAATATTAATGCTTTTATGACTCTTTTATATATAATTGAATTGTAATAATTATATATAAAGGAGGATACATATGAAATCGTTTATATTATCTATTGCTGCACTTATTATTGCTTACTTTACTTATGGTAAGATAGTTGAAAAGATTTTTGGAGCTGATGACAGTATTAAAACTCCAGCTTTAAGAATGGAAGATGGCGTTGACTACGTACCAATGTCAGGGTGGAGAATATTTTTAATTCAATTTTTAAACATTGCAGGACTCGGCCCAATATTTGGTGCTATATCCGGAGCTCTCTGGGGACCAGCAGCATTTTTATGGATAGTTCTAGGATCCATATTTGCCGGCGGTGTTCATGATTATTTTTCTGGAATGCTTTCAGTAAGACATGATGGAGCAAGTATTCCAGAGGTTGTTGGAAAATACCTGGGACCTGGATTTAAAAACTTTATGAGAGGGTTTTCAGTAGTAGTTCTTATTCTGGTTGGAGTTGTATTTATTACAGGACCTGCAGCATTGGTGGCAGGACTTACACCAGCAGCACTGAATAAAGCATTTTGGGTTTATGTAATATTTGCTTACTACATACTTGCTACACTGCTTCCTATAGACAAGCTTATAGGAAAGATATATCCTGTATTTGGCTTAGCACTGCTTATTATGGCACTGGGTGTCAGCGGAGGCATAATTTTTGGAGGATATAAGATTCCGGAAATAACCTTAGCTAATCTGCATCCTAAGAATCTGCCAATATGGCCTTTAATGTTTATAACAATTGCCTGCGGAGCAATATCAGGCTTCCATTCAACTCAGTCTCCATTAATGGCAAGATGTATAACCAGTGAAAAGCAGGGAAGAAAGATATTCTACGGCGCTATGCTGGCTGAAGGCGTTGTTGCTTTAATATGGGCAGCAGCAGCTATCGCATTCTTTGGCAGTACAGGAGAACTGGCAAAACAAATGACTGCTCACGGCGGACAAGGATGGGTAGTTAGTATCATATCAAATACTCTTCTTGGAAAAGTTGGAGGAGCCTTAGCAATACTTGGTGTTGTAGCCTGTCCTGTAACTTCAGGAGATACAGCATTCAGAAGTGCCAGACTTACCATTGCAGACTTCTTGAACTACAAACAGGGACCAATTAAGAACAGACTTATGATAAGTGTTCCTCTTTTCATCGTTGGATTTATATTAACAAGAATAAATTTCGATATTATTTGGAGATATTTTGCCTGGTCAAACCAGACATTAGCTATGATAGTTCTTTGGGCCAGCGCAATGTATCTGGTAGTTAAAGGAAAATTCCACTGGATAGCTACAGTGCCTGCTACATTTATGACAGCAGTTTCAATCACATATATACTGATAGCACCAGAAGGCTTTAAATTAGCTAAGACTATTGCATATCCTGCAGGAATAGCAGCAGCAGTTGCCGCTCTTGCGATATTCTTAATAGCAGCAAACAAGAAAAAAGCTTCAGAAAATGAAGCAGCAGCATAAATAAATAATTAAAGACGCTGTGTATTAAAAATCATACACAACGTCTTTTTTTTGCCGATTATTTATCTCTTCCGCATCCGCTGCAAAAATATGCGGAAGATTTATTATATTGTCCGCAATCAGGGCAGTACCAGGAACCATCATTTAAAGAAACGGTTTTTACATGAAACTTACTTTTGCTTTTTAATTTCTCTGATTGCCCTTCAACAGTTCTTGCTGCTAAGGGAGCAGCAGATACACCTTTCATGCCCATGCCGGCAATTCCTTTTAGATTTATTGATCTTCTGGAAGGTAATTCCGCCCCGCATTTTTGACAAAACCTTGTTCCATCATAATTTTCAAATTTACATATTTTGCATAAGACCATTTTATACCTCCTGATTAAAGAAATCCTAATTGTATACTAATTTCTGCTTCTATTTTTAGTTAGCAGCAAAATAACTGCTAAAAAAGCTGTAACAATTGCTGATATTATAAAAGCATTAGAAACGCCAAACCGATCACTGATGCCTCCTGAAAATAAACTGCCGATAGGTGTAACCCCTGCAAAAACAAGAGAATAAACACTCATGACCCTTCCCCTGTATTCGTTTGAAGAAGCCAGCTGAATCCTGGTATTTGCTGTAGTTGAAAACTTTACATTAAATATTCCCATTAGGAATAAAAGAAAAATTCCTAAAATATATATTTTTGTAAAGCCAATTAATAAAAGCATTAATGAAATTACAAAGGTACTTATGTAAAGTACGCTTCTCTCAGGCTTTTTGCTTTTAGCGGCAATTATGAGAGCTGATATTAAGGAACCTGCTCCCATGGAGGACATGAGATAACCATAGCCCTTGGAGCCGCTGCGCAGAACCTCTTTTGCCAGGAGAGGAATAAGAACACTGTAATTCATGGCAAAGGTTCCAACTATGGCAATTAGTATTACCGTTCTGTAAATTTCATCCTTTCTGCTTATATAAATTATTCCGTCCTTTATATCATGTATGATAGATTTAAAGCTCATTTCCTTGTCAGCTAAATTTCTTGCTTCACTAATTTTCATTCTCGTTATTCCAAATATCAGAGGGATAAAACTTGCTGCATTAAGGAAAAAGCAAAGGGGAAAGCCAAGATAATATATTAAAAGCCCAGCTATGCCCGGTCCTATAAGTCTAGCTCCGTTAAACATGGAAGAGTTTAAGGCAATGGCATTTAAAAGATCATCCTTGCCTACCATTTCAATTATAAAGGATTGCCTTGTGGGCATGTCCACTGTGTTTGCTAATCCCAGAAGGGTTGCTAATATTAAAATATGCCAGTATTTTATTTTACCGGTAAATACCAAAACAGCTAATATCAGTGCCAGGAGCATCATGGATGACTGGGTTATAATGAGTAATTTCTTTTTTGAAACCCTGTCAACGGCTGCACCTGCAAACAGTGAAAAGAGAAGCAGCGGAGTAAACTGAAGAGCTGTTACAATACCTAATTTTAAGGGAGAATTTGTAAGTGTTAATACAAGCCAGGATTGAGAAGTATTCTGAATCCAGGTTCCTATTAAAGAAATACATGATCCGATAAAAAAGTATCTGAAGTTTTTATGGGTTAATGCGGGAAAAGATTTGGATATATTCATAATAACCTCCTGCTACACCATAATTCTAATACTAAAGAAAATAAATATCAAATAAAAGCCTGCCATATTTTCAAAGCTGAATTAAATAAGCTGCCCTGAACATCAGCAGGGCAGCTTAGACTTAATCTACTTTTTCTATAGACCTGACTATAGTTTTGCCAAGGAAGAATTTTAGGTTAACCTTAACATTATCTCCGTTTTTTATGTCTTTTTCTCCTTTTGACAGGAAATAATTTTGAATATCATAATAAATGTTCACCCTATTAGATTCAGTATCCGGTTTATATTCTGAACTGTAATAATTAACTCTGCCCTTCAGATATATGCCTTCAGAAGGTTTCTTATCTTTAATATCCTTTATCAGGCAGTATCCGTCTTTTTCTTCCAGACAAACATACATATAGGAATTTATCTGCTGCTCACCTTTAAAAAATTTATTTTCTGTTTCAGATATAGCGTAATTGATAAATACAGTATTTTGATTATTTTCTGCTCTGATAATCTGTCCCTTAAGACTGAAGCTTTTCCCAAATAAATTAATAAAAACTGGAGAGGCTGAGAGCATAAGAAGTATAATAAGCGGAATTACTGCATATAATAAAAACTTTTTTCTGTCATTCATTTACTATCCCTCCCTTATCTTTTCTTAATCTTTCAAAATAGAAGCCAAAGAATAAGAGAATGGCTCCTCCTATTATGAAAAACATGGATTTTGGGAGGAAGTTATATAAAGTATCCACGTAATACCTGAATATGAGAATACATATAAACACTAGAGCCGCTAAATTCTGCTTTTTTGTCAGATACAGAAGATACAGCATAAACAGTACTGAAAAAGCTACAGTAATTATTTCACTGTTATCCTTAAAAAAAGTAACTGATGAATCCTTCCAGGCATCAGGAATGGATATATATATGCCCGTTATCCCTGTCATAATGAGTCCTGTAAATCTGTGAAAGATAATGTTCTCCTTAAAAGGCATATAAAAGAATAATAATCCTGTAAAAAACATTATCCATAAAATAGCAATTGCTTTAAAATCAAAATTGTCAAAAAGAAGTATTAAGGAAATTATGGTAAGAAAATTAATAAACAGAACATTCCATGATAAATCCATATATTTTTTATTTATAAAATAAAGAGCCGGAATTATTATTAATATTATAAAGGGATAGGTACCAGGATTATAAGAACTGAATACGAATATGATGAATAATATTGTATCTGCAATATATATCAGGTTATCCTTAAATATCACTGCTGCAGGAAGTGCTCCAAGAGCAAAGTATAAGAAACCGTAGGCATAATCCAGGCTGAAGCTGAACATTTGAAGTATCAGGAATATTCCGCTTCCATATATTAATAAAGTAAGGTAAACCAGGCTTCTTGAAGTCTTTGGATAGCTTATTCTGGTTTTAAAGGAGAAAAAAGCAGAGGTCAGATAAAATGCCATGATAATTAAAAATTTCTCAGGTCTAGACAAGTAAAGCCAGTTACTCCCAATAAATGTTATAATACCAAGTCCTATGAGAACTGCTCCTATTATAAGAACTATTTTTATGAAATTTAAGCCTTCTTTAATCTGATATTCATCCAGAATGTCGTTATAAACTTTTTCATCAATCTTACCGTTTTCTTTAAGAATGTTAAGTTCATTTTTAAGAAATCTGTAATCTTTTACTTTTAGTTCTTTTTTCATAAATTCACCTCCATCTTTATTATAACCAAACTTTGAAATAAAGAATATATATTATTTAATTGGAAATAATAAATGTAAATATTATGAAAGGAGAAGTACTATGGCTTTTATTCCTTTTTTCAATATAAGAGATGAAAATCAGGACATAATAGAACATGATTCCTATGATGTGTATGTAAATGATGATTTTATAGGGAGAAAGGTTTTATATTCTGAAAGTGAAGATATTTCAAATATATCCGATTACTTATCTTCTAATGGATATGGAGATTTTACATATACTGAGGATGGTAATAAATTTATTATAGAAGATTATGATGAAGAGGAAGCAGACAGGATGAAAAATCAATTGGAAACATACCTTAATATAAGATAATCAGAGACTCTTAATTTAGAGTCTCTATTGTTTTAACTTTTTTAACGAATTATATTCAAAATTAAAAGTCTATATGTTATAATTATAGCGAATTATAAAATTGATTTATAAATTAATGTTCGTATAAAGGAGAACGGTTATGGACAAAGTAAAAAGAATTTATGTAGAGAAAAAGGAA
>JAJBWD010000367.1:0-5848 GCA_032907345.1 Bacillota bacterium
ACAGGGAACCGGACATAAACCTCTTACAAAATTTGATATATCCTCTGCTTTATTATTCCAGTCTATGAAACAAAATTCCTTATCAATCATTTTTGCATAAAATAAATCAGATTTATTTTGAGGAATTCTTTTTATTTCTCCTTTAGAATAAGAAGTCAGCGTCTTAACTAAAAGATCTGCCCCTCTTTCTTTTAATATATCATACAGCTCTCCAAAGGTTAAATTCTCATCTATGCTTACTTCATCCTTTAAAAGCATATCTCCTGTATCTAATCCCACATCCATCATCATGGTTGTATTTCCTGATTTTTTTTCTCCTTTAATTATAGCCCAGTTTATAGGAGCCGCTCCTCTGTAGCAAGGCAGAAGGGAAGCATGGAGATTAATAGAGCCCAGTTTTGGTATATCTAAAATTTCCTTTGATAATAATTGTCCAAAAGCTACAACAACTATAAAATCAGGCTTTAACTCTCTTATTTTATTTATTAAGTCAATGTCTTTTCTTATTTTTTCAGGCTGATAAACCGGTATATCATGTTTTACTGCTGTTTCCTTAACAGCAGAATAAAGCACCTTATTTCCTCTTCCTTTCTTTTTGTCAGGCTGAGTTATAACTGCCAAAACGCTGAAATTATCTATGAGTTTTTCTAAGGAAGGCACAGCAAAGTCAGGAGTTCCCATAAATACTATATTCATTTTATATCTCCTTTATTTCTATTGCCTTATCAATAAAGAGTATTCCATCTAAATGATCTATTTCATGACATAAAGCTCTTGCTAAAAGTCCTTCTCCGCTGCAGATTACCTCTTTTTCATCTTCATTTATTCCTTTAACTTTAACATAGGATGGTCTTTCAACACTTCCTTCTTTCCCCGGAATGGAAAGGCAGCCTTCAACATCTGTTTCTGATCCTTCTTCTTCTATTATTTCCGGATTCATTAAAACTATGGGGCCATCTCCTACATCAACAACTATTAATCTTTTAAGGATTCCAACCTGGGGAGCTGCAAGACCTACTCCGTTTGCACTATACATAGTCTCCTTCATATCCTCAATCAATGTTTTTATTCTGTCATTAACCGCCTCTATTTTTCTGCTTTTCTTTCTTAATATTTCGTCATCTTCTAATCGTATATTTCTTAGTGCCATAATTTACCTCCTAAATAAAACTATTTGGATTTATATCTAAACTTATTTTAAAACTTTTACTAATCTGTTTAAAGTTATCATAAATTAAATTTTTAATTTCCTGGGCTGTTTCATTATGTATTTGTCCTTTTAATATTATTCTCCACCTGTAATTATCCTTTATCTTTGATATACCTGAAGGACTGGGGCCTAAAATTTCAAGATCATATTTTTTTCCTGATAAAAGCTGATACAGCTTATTAATATTATCTATCACTTCTTTTTCATCTATGGAGCTGAAATTAATCAGCAGTATATCAGAAAAAGGAGGATAATTCATGGCAGCTCTGATTTTAATCTCTTCATCATAAAATTTATCATAATCATCAGCTGCTGCTGTCTCTATGCTGTAATGCTCAGGAGTGTATGTCTGGACTATTACCCTTCCTTCCTTATCTCCCCTTCCGCTCCTTCCTGAAACCTGAGTTATAAGCTGGTATGTTCTTTCAGCTGAACGATAGTCCGGAAGATTAAGACTTAAATCAGCTGCAATTATCCCAACCAATGTTACATTCCTAAAGTCAAAGCCTTTTGCTATCATCTGTGTCCCTATTAACACATCTGCTTCTCCTGCTTTAAATGAGTTATATATATTTTCATAGGAATTTTTTTCTCTTGTGGTATCATAATCCATTCTGATTGTTCTAACATTATTATATAATCTTTTTAATTCTTCTTCCACTTTTTCTGTTCCCAGGCCAAAATACTTTACATATTTGCTTCCGCACTTTGGGCATACCTTAGGTACCATCTGTTTTTTACCGCAGTAATGGCAGGTCATGGAATTATCACTTATATGATAGGTCATGGATACATCACATTTATCACATTTAAATACATATCCGCAGCTTCTGCAGGAAACAAAGGAGGAAAACCCTCTCCTGTTAATAAATAAAATTATCTGTTCTTTATTTATTAAATTATACTCTATTTCTTCTTTTAGCTTTCTGCTGAATATTGACCTGCTGCCTGACCTTAATTCTTCCCTCATATCTACAATGCTGACCTTGGGGAGTGATTTTCCATAAGCCCTGTTATCCATTTTAATAAGGGATATCCTGCCTGTTTTCGCATCATAATAGGAATTTACAGAAGGTGTTGCAGAGCCTAATACCAGCTTGGCATCATAAATACCCGCCATTATTTTGGAAAGCTCTATTGAATCATATTTAGGACTTTGCTCAGATTTATAGGAAGCTTCATGTTCTTCATCTATAATAATAAGGCCTAAATTGTTAAAGGGCAGAAATAAGGCAGATCTGGCTCCAATGGCTATCTTTACCTCTCCGTTTTTAACCCGCTGCCATTCATCCTGTTTTTCTCCCTCTGAAAGCCTGCTGTGGTATATTGTAATATCACTTCCAAATCTTCCCTTAAATCTTTCAACCATCTGAGGAGTCAATGATATCTCCGGAACTAAAATTATGGCGTCCTTTCCTTTATTTATAATATTTTTAACCAGGTGCATATATACTTCTGTCTTTCCGCTGCCGGTAACTCCCTTAATTAAAAATACTTTATCCTTTGAACCTGTAATCCTGTCATAGGCATTCTGCTGCTCATCATTTAATTCAAGTTCTTTAAATTCAGGAAATACTCTGTTATCATATCTGTTGACTACCCTGATTTTCTCTTTCAGGAATGAATGTTTTATCATACTGTTTATAGATGAAAGAGAGAATTTAAACATTTTGCTTAGAGTATTTTTATCATAAGCACCGGGATTTTCCTCAACTATTTTATAGATACCTTTATATATCTCCTTATCATATCTTCCTTCCAATGGATTATCTATGAATAATATTCCCCTGGTTTTACTCATGCTTTCATTTAAAATGCAGCTGGGAATTATTGCTCTTATGGCATCACTATAGGTACATAGATATTTGCCTCTTATAATTTTTACTATTTCCAGCTGTTTTTCAGACAGAGACATTGAATTAAGTCTTTCTATTTCTTTTAAATTATCCTGATGGGATTCTCTTAATATTTCAAACACAAAACCGGGCATGGATTTATTTTTAGCACCGAAGGGTACACTTACAAAGCTTCCCCTTTTGATTTCCAGGAGACTGTCCTCATATTTATATGTAAACATTTTATCTAAACTGGAGGTTTTATTTATAATCAAAACTGCTGCGTATCTTATCATATTATCCTCCTTTAATTTCAATAATACCATGAAAAAATAAAAAGGCTGTTAAGCCCCTTTAGATATAATATCAAATAATACTGCTGAAATATTGCTTTTTTTATCCCTGTTTACTTCAGTAATATTTCCATTTTTATCTATTATCATAACACTGTTATAATCTGATGCAAAACCTGAATCTTCTTTCGTTATATCATTGGCCACAATAAAATCAAGATTTTTCCTATCAATTTTGGATAGGGCGTTTTCTATAATATTGCTGCTTTCAGCTGCAAATCCAACAAATATCTGATGTTTTTTATTTTTTCCCATTTCATATAGTATGTCTCTATCCTTTTCAAAATCAATACTTAGTGTGTCACCTGTTTTTTTTATTTTTTCCTTTGAATAGGTTTTGGCCTTATAATCAGCTACTGCAGCCGCTGATATGTATATATGGCAATTATCAATATAATTTTTTACAGCCTCATACATATCTTCATTTGTCTTAATCTTTATTGTATTTATCCCATATATGTCTTCCAAGCTGTTTGGGCCTGCAACCAGTGTTACATTTCCTCCTCTGTCTCTGGCTTCCTTTGCTAAGGAGTACCCCATTTTTCCTGAGGAATAGTTTGTGATATACCTAACAGGATCAATAGGAGAAATGGTAGGTCCTGCTGTTATCAATATGTTTTTGCCCCTAAGATCTTTTTTGGGGTATAACCGGCTCATTACAACATCACATATAAGCCTGGTATCTGCCAGCTTTCCCCTTCCTGTATCACCGCAGGCTAAAACTCCTTCGGAAGGATCTATGAAATTGTATCCAAGTTTTTTTAGTTTATTAATATTTTCCTGAAGAATCGGATTATTAAGCATATTGGTATTCATTGCTAAGGCAAAGTAAACCGGGGCCTTAGATGCCGCTATTGTAGTTGATAATAAGTCATCACATATGCCTGAGGCAACCTTACCTATTATGTTATATGTGGCAGGTGCAACTAAAAGAATGTCAGCTTTTTTCGCAAGAGATATATGATTTATATCAAATTCCTTAAGCTCTTCGAACATATCATCATACACAAGATTATGGGACAAGGACTGAAATGACAGCGGACTTACAAATTCTTCAGCATTTTTAGTCATTATAACATAAACATTTATTCCCATTTTTCTAAGATTGCTTACTATGTCTAATGCTTTATATGCTGCAATACCTCCGGTGACTCCTAAGACAACATTATTGCCTGCCATATTTAATCCTCTTTGTATTTAACTAAACTCTGGTTTATTTCATTAATGGCTATAGTTACAGGTTTAGTAGAGTCTATATCAACTAGTGGCTTGCTGCCTTCTATCAGCTGTCTTGCTCTTCTAGCTGTTATTGTAACCAGTGAATATCTGTCTCCTACCTTTTCTAATAAATCAATTATTGATGGATTAATCATAGAGTTGTTCATGAATAATACCCTCCTTTGAATCTAACAAATTTTCTTTTATTCTATCCACTCTGCACTTTTCTGCAGCTATTATGCTTTTTATTTTATTTGCTGCTTCATCTACAGTATCGTTTACTACTGCATAATTATATTTTGATAAATAATTTATCTCTTTGTAAGCTGATTTGAATCTGGTCATGAGAGATTCCGGTGTTGCTGATCCTCTTTTAATTATTCTGTTTTTAAGTTCTTCCATTGATGGGGGAAGGATAAAAATAAATACTCCCTCTTCAAAATTTTCTTTTACTTTAAGTGCACCCTGAATGTCAATTTCTAAAATTACGTCCTCACCTCTATTAAGCCTTTCCATAACCTTGGATTTTGGTGTTCCATAGAAATTACCATAAACCTCTGCATATTCCAGGAAGTCATTTTCTTCAATTTTTCTTTTGAAATCTTCCTTTGAATAAAAATAATAACTTTCTCCATTAACCTCACCTTGTCTTGGCTGCCTGGTGGTTATGGAAACTGAAAGAAAGAAATTACTATCCTTTAAAAGTTCCTTACATATAGTTCCTTTTCCCGCACCGGATGGACCTGAAATAACTATGAGCAGGCCTTTCTTTTTCATTATTCAATAACCTCATCAAAAGTATCATCCTTGGTTGTAAGCCTGTGAGCTACAGTTTCAGGCTGAACAGCAGATAATATAACGTGATCGGAATCTGTTATAATAACTGCTCTTGTTCTCCTTCCGTATGTGGCATCAATAAGCATACCTCTGTCTCTTGCCTCCTGTATTATTCTTTTTATTGGAGCAGATTCAGGGCTCACAATTGCAACCAGTCTGTTTGCAGATACAATATTTCCAAAACCAATGTTAATCAATTTAATATTCATAAGTTTCCCCCTACTCAATGTTTTGTATTTGTTCTCTGATTTTTTCTATATCATTTTTCATCTCAAGCACATATTTTGTAATTTCCAGATCATTTGCCTTAGATCCTATAGTATTTGTCTCCCTGTTCATTTCCTGAACGATAAAATCCAGCTTTCTTCCTATAGGTTCATCCAGGCTTAGAGTTG
>JAJBWD010000368.1:0-4052 GCA_032907345.1 Bacillota bacterium
ATTGAATTTAAAACAGCCATCATTATTGGCACAGCAGAAATCAGTATGAGTATTTTTGCTGTTATTTCCACCTTTGATGCTAAACTGTTTTCTCCTGCATCTTTACATATTTCCGAGCAGAATGTAGCCAGGTATGTTATCCCAATTACTTTTAATACTATCTTTATATATATAAAATCTATTTTAGCTTTCACAGATAATTCTTCTATGATAGTAAAAAGCGATTTTATCTGAGGAAAAATCAGAAGGAGGAGAGCGCAAGAGGCTGCAATGCCAATTAAAATTCTGATATCTTCTCTTTCTTCCTTAAAAAGTAATAAAACAAATAAAACCATAAATGAAAAGGAAACTATTTTTAATATGTCCATGGGTCCTCCTCAAACATGTATTTATGAAATTTCCTTATATCGAGAACATGGTCCTTACAGAATTAAATAATTTGCTTATAAGGTTTAAAACCATCATGAGAATTACAATTATTCCTGCTAAATTAACGACTACCGCATATTCATCCTTTCCTGTGGTTTCCAATATCTTATCTAAAACAATGATAAGCAGACTTATTGCCGCTATTTTAAATATCAAATTAATATCCAGCATAAATACCTCCTAAATAATCATAATAACTGCCGCAGCCCCAATACTGAAGCCCAGATATCTGTACATTTTAATGTTTTTATTTTTCTTGCTTTCAGCCTCTGATATTTTATTTTTAATTCCTATTTTATATAAGGCAAACACTTTCTTATATCCCTCAATATCATAATCACCTAAGGATTTAGCAAGATCCAGCAAAATCTTCAGGTCATCCTTTTCTGTGCAAAGCTGCCTTAAGTTTTCATTAACAGCCAGGTTTACCGCATCGAATATTGAATCTGTTTCATTCATAGACAGCTTTTCATACATTTTATAAAAAAGTTTTTCTATATTATTTCCCTGCCTGGATGAAATAGAAAAAATTGCCTGTGGCAGAGGTGTATGGGAATAAACTATTTCATTTTCAAGAAGTGTGCCTAATCTTTCAAGTTCAGTAAGCTCATTTATTCTTTTAATTAATTTGCTTCCTAAATAAAAGCCCGTATAGGTGGAAGCTGTGATTATCATCACTGAACCTAAAATTTTAAAATACATATTTACCCCTCCCAGGTTCTCTTCTTACTATGAAAATCATATATATAGCTAACTTGTCCAACTTCATTTCCTTTAAGTATTATGCCTTTTTTAAAAGCATTATTTATAAGAATTTCTTTAAATACCGGTCTCTCAAACAAGTCATTTTCATCCTTGCCGTGAATTGTGGTTATTATTTTAATCCCACAGCAGATCGCAGTCAGTATGCTTTCCATATCCTTGAAGGTTCCTATTTCATCACAAATTATAATATCAGGAGACATGCTTCTTATTGCCATCATTATGCCCTGAGCTTTAGGACAGTTATCAAGAATATCAGTCCTTATTCCTAAATCTAATGAGCTTTTGCCAAGGGATAGTCCTCCGATCTCACTCCTTTCATCTATAATGCAGACTTTAAAATTTTTAGAAAAATTCCTTGCCATATCCCTGATCATTGTTGTTTTACCGCATTTGGGAGGTGAAATTATAATTGTATTTTCTATTTCTCCATTAATCATTAAATAAGGAATTAATTTATCCGAGCAGCCGATTACCTGTTTTGATACTCTGATATTCAGCGATGATATATTATTTATGGTTTTAATTTTCTCTCCTTCCAGAACACAGCTTCCGCAAATGCCTACTCTGTGCCCCCCCTTTATGGTAATATACCCCTGTCTTATTTCTTGGTCATAGGCATATAAGGAATAGTTCATCATTTTACTCATAATATTTCTTATATCAATGCTCGTAACGATATAGTCAGTAATATATTCTTCTCTGTCAAAAATCAATATAAGGGGTTTGTCCGACTTTATTCTTATTTCCTGAAGATATCCATCCCCTTTTGCATTTAAAACTATATTTTTTATATTAGCCGGCAGTATATTTAGTATTTCTTCTGCAATCAAATTAATCACCCTTTCTTATATCAATTTTATTTCTGTAAAAGGGAATTTATGCCCCTGCCAGCAAAAAAAATAGCCGTCAGTAAAAAAATTACTGACGGCTCTCTTTATAATACTATTTGACTCTTTCCATGTACTCCCCGGTTCTTGTATCTATTCTTATTGTATCTCCTTCATTTACGAACAGAGGAACTGGAATTACTGCACCTGTTTCAACCTTCGCCGGTTTTAATACGTTAGTTGTAGTATTTCCCTTAGCACCTGGCTCGCATTCAATTATCAGAAGTTCAACAAAGTTAGGAGCTTCAACTGAGAAAGCCTCTCCCTTGTAAAACTTAATGATAGCAAACATATTCTCCTTAAGATACTTTATAGCATCTTCTACCTTTTCAAGGTTTAAAGGAATCTGCTCATAGGTTTCCTGATCCATAAAGTAATATAATTCTCCATCACTATACAGATACTGCATTTCTTTTCTTTCAATTACTGCTTCCTGCAGCTTTTCTGTTGGGTTAAATGTTCTGTCTGTAACTCCTCCAGAAATAACGTTTCTTAATTTTGTTCTTACAAATGCTGCTCCTTTACCTGGTTTTACATGTAAAAACTCAACTACTGTAAACACTTGTCCATCAAATTCAAATGTAGTTCCTTTTCTTAAATCTCCTGCTGATATCATAATTATCCCTCCATATTTTTTTATAAACTTATAAGCTCCCTTGGTGATTTTGAAAGAACTTCAAATCCCTCATCAGTTACTAGTACAAGATCTTCTATTCTAACACCGAACTCTCCTGGTAAATATATCCCTGGTTCATCAGTTACCACCATTCCGCTTTTTAATATCACATCACACATAGGACTTAATCTTGGTGCTTCGTGTATCTCTCTTCCAACACCATGACCTAAGCCATGGCCAAAATTAGCTCCATATCCCATATCACCAATATAACCCCGGGCTTCTGCATCCACATCTCTGCATACTGCACCCGGTTTAATAGCTTTCAGGGCCTTCCTGTTAGCCTCTAAAACAATATTATATACATCAATCATCTTAGATGACACTTCACCAATTGCTACTGTCCTGGTCATATCAGAGCAGTAGTCCTGATAAATGCATCCAAAATCTAATGTAAGGAACTCTCCATTTTCTATTTTCTTGTCAGATGCTGCTCCGTGAGGAAGTGAGGATCTAAAACCTGGGGCTGCTATAGTTTCAAAAGAAAGTCCGCTTGCTCCCTGTTTCTTCATGAAGAATTCCAGTTCCAGGGCTATTTCCCGTTCAGTCATACCTGTCTTAATAAAGTTTAACAGATGAGAAAATCCACTGTCTGCTATAGAAGCTGCCTTTTTTATCTTCTCTGTTTCATCCTTTGACTTTATTATTCTGATGTTTTCAATTTCCTTTTGACCTGATAATATCTCTCCATCATACTTCGATTTTAATTCCTGATAAAAACTTAATGTAACAATGCCCTCTTCTAAAGCAATGTTTTTTATTCCTTTAGAATTTACTAAATCTGTAATAAAGCTGATTATATTCCCCTTATACTCAAGTACCTGGTAGTCCTTAACCTGCATTTTAGCCTGTTCTGTATATCTGGAATCTGTAATAAAGAATGATTCTTCCTTTGTAATCAAAACAAAGCTTTCATTTCCGGTAAATCCGCTTAGATAGTTTCTATTTGGATCACTTATTACCAGAAAAGACTCAATTCCTTTAGCTGACATCTTTTCTCTTAATTTTTCAATTCTTTTTTTATACATTTTATTCTCCTCCATTTAAAATTCAATGGTCAGAATATAATAATATATATTGTTAACCCTGTTAATATCTACACATAACCATTGATATTTTATCAAATGTCAGTTCCTTTTGCAAATAATTTATTATTTATCTTTAAATTTTGTATACTTTAAGCTAAATGAAAGAGAGTCTTTATAATAATTGTAATAACTGAGAATATAACTTTCCTCATTAAAGGAGGTAACTGTATAAATTAAATCTAATTCACTGTCATAATATACTCCTCC
>JAJBWD010000369.1:0-5683 GCA_032907345.1 Bacillota bacterium
CAGGAGGTTTTTATGGATATATCTCTAAATGATCAAATAAAGCTGAAATTTAGAAATGGTGCTGTCTGCCCCCACTGTGGCAGCATTGACGTTAATAAATTTGGATTTTTCAATGGAAATCAAAGATACAGATGCAAAGAATGCAGGAAAACCTTTAATTTATATACTAAAACACTGTTAAGCTGGTCTCACTATAAGGATAAATGGGATAGTTTCATAGAGACAATGGGGCAGGATTTATCTTTAAGAAAAGCGGAAATTAAGGTTGGTGTCAGCTACGCTTCCCTGTTTTATTGGAGGCATAAGATAATGACAATATTAAATGAAGAAAATGTTTCAAGGTATCACGGGACTTTGGAACTAATAAACATGAAATTAAGATATTTAGATAAGTACAGAAATGCAGGAAAAAAACTGGAATATGATGAAGAAGAGAAGATTGGCACACACAGAAATATATTCTTTACATTTTTATATCAAAGATATAACAGACTGGATTCTTACATATATAAAGAAAATAATGGAGTCAGGTCATTTATAAATGATATATCTGACAATATAGATGAAAAAAGCATAGTTTGCCTTAATTCTAATTATCCTTTCAGATATCCTCTTAAATACAAAAATATAAAGGTATCTGATAAAAAGACTTACAAAAGAATTAATTATTTTAATACAAATAATGTAAGGAAATATTTAGGTCAGTTTAGATGCTGGATTAGAATGTTTCGAGGAGTATCTTCTAAAAATTTAATAAAATATTCAGCCTTTTTTAAGACTCATAAGATATTTAATAATATGGAATGCATAATACTATCTTCCCTGCGGGAATATGAAAGCCTTAGAAATCAACATGCTGCAGATGGAGTCTTTGGTTTTTAGCATAACCTTAAACAATTTGTTTAACAAAATAATATATGCCAAAATTAATTCACCGATTTTCTTCCTTTAATCTCTCCAGCACAATGTTATATCCGTCAGAGCCATAGTTTAAGCATCTGTTTACACGGCTTATTGTAGCTGAGCTGGCTCCCGTTGTTATTTCAATATCAGTATATATTTTCTTTTCCTTAAGCATCTTTGCAACTAATATTCTCTGCTCAATGGACTTTATTTCATTTATAGTAAATATATCTTCAAAAAATCTGTAGACCTCTTCTTTTGTCTTCAGCTTTAATAGTCCTTCTGCAATAAGGTCCATTCCTTCACTTTTAACTTTCGGGTCATATTTATCCATAGCGCACCCCACCCCTAAATTTATGCTTAAATTATACTATATTTTTCAAAAAAATGAAAATGCCAATCCTTGGGGGAAGATTGGCCAAAATAAAAAGGGGGCTTTTTATTTTCTTTTCGTGTATATTATATCAAATGAGAAAAAAAGGTCAAGCCTTTTTGCAAAATTTATTTTATTTTTTTTAAAAAATGAATGCTAATATTCATTTTTTAACGTTTTCAGCTCATCATCTCTTAATTCCCTGTACTCTCCTTCAGCTAAGCTTTCATCTAAATCCAATTTTCCAATGCTTAATCTCTTTAAATAGGTTACATCTCCTCCTAAGGAATTGAACATTCTCTTAACCTGGTGGTATTTTCCTTCATATATAGTGACTCTGCAGATGCTTTTACTTCCGCTTTCCACTATCTGAAGCTCTCCGGGAAGTGATTTATAGCCGTCATCTAAAACTATTCCTTCCTTAAAAGCCTGAATATCCTTATCACTTAAAGGTATATTAACCTCTGCATAATATACCTTGGGCACGTGATGTTTAGGAGAAATCAGCCTATGGTTAAATTCTCCGTCATTTGTAAGAAGCAAAAGTCCCACAGTATCTTTATCAAGCCTTCCAACAGGAAATGGGTCGAAGGCTTTATCTGAATCTTCTAAAAGGTCAATTACAGTACTGTCTTTGTCATCAAAGGTGGCTGATATGACACCATCCGGCTTATTCATCATAAGATAAATATATTTTCTGTATCTGATTTCCTCATCATTTACAAAAAGCCTGCAGTTTTCCGGGTCTATCTGCTTATTGCTGTCTTTAATTATTTCATCATCAATTTTCACTAATCCCTTTTTTATGATAGCCTTAACTTCTTTTCTTGAACCTATACCTAAATTTGATAAAACCTTGTCTAATCTTTCCATTTTACCTCCTGCATTTATAAGGTTTTGCAAATTTGCAATTTCCAAATAAAAAGGCTGCAGCGCAGCCAAAATTAACTAACTTCTATTTCTAATATGTCATAATCTTCATAGCTTGCATTATTTCCTTCACTTTTTGTAAGAACCAGTATCTGATATTTACCTTTCCTATAGGTAACCAGACTGAAATAATTAAGCCTGCTGTATTTCTGAGCTATGTTCCATTCCTCATCCTCCATGGTATAGAACTCATAGAGAACACTCTTGCCGCCTTCACAGCCTGCATTTATGGTAATAGAATCTCCCTTTTTAATAATAACCTTATCACAGTATATTTTTGTATTCGTAATTGGGAGAGCCTCTGTCACATTTATTTTTATCTCTCTTTTAGAATCAAAGTTTTTATCACTTTTCTTATTTTTAGCATAAAATTCAATAATATACTCTCCTTTTATCCGTGGTATCAGATCAAAGGATTTTGATTCCTTATAATTTATCTCTTCTACCTTATGCTTGTTTATTCTGAGTATATACTTTATTAAAATATCCTTTGTGTTTTTAACTACTATGTTAAATTTTAAGCTTTCACCAACAAGATATCTATCCTTAACCGGAATTAAGATGTGATCTATGTATGCTTCCTTATACTCCTTAACATTAATAAACTTCTCAATATGTGAATCAAACTCTTTTTCAGAATATTTATCTTTTGCAAGAATATCTATGGTGTATAATCCGCTTTCAGTTGGTGTAAAATCTGCAAAGCTGCAGGTGCCATAAGGAATTTTACATATTTCCTGGTTACTTTTTCTTACTATAAAGGCATATCTTATATTGCTGCTGCCCTTTCCATAAGCTTTTATATTTACACTTTCACCAACTACAATTTCATCTTCCTTTTACATCTCATCACTATCTATTTCAGCACTTTCTGCTTTGTTCTCATCTATTACATATTTAATGCTTGCTTTGTCTTCATAATCACCCTGATATGATGAATCCTTAACGTATAAAGCTATATCATATTCTCCGCTTTTTTCCGGAGCCCATTCATAATTCGAATCCTTACCAAAGGGAGACTCTTTTTCTTCAGGCCCATTTATAATAAATTTATATAAAAGATTATTTCCTCCTGTAACTATTGATTTTAAGTTAATGACCCTTCCAAAGGGGGATGGGGAACTGTAATCAGAGGTGAAGTTTAATATTTTTACATTAGGATATGGCAGTAAATTATAATTTATTACTGCTCTGGAGTCATAGTCAGATAGAGAATACATATCCTTAGCATAACATAAAAGCTTATAGCTTCCCTGGTCCTTTTCAACAAATGAAACCATCTTTTTTGTAGAATAATCCTGAATAAGCTGAACTTCTCCGTCTTCTTTAATTTCAGTGAATTTATAAAGAATTGTCCTTTTTTCATCCAGATTAGAAGATACCTGAAAAATCAGTTCTTTACCCTTTAAAAGTTCTGGTGTCAGGCATTTGAAGCTTGTAATTTCAAGGTTTTCCAAATCCTCCACACTAATTCTTATCTTTTTGCTGTCTTCAAAATTTTTAGTTGAATTTACTTCCTTAGCCTCTATTAAAATTTCCTGTTCTTTAGGAATTCTTATATTCCAGTTTAATATTTTTGAATTGGAGTAATCCTTTATAAGCATCCATTTATCATTTTCATTTATCCAATATCTAAGGAGAATATAATCATCGCTGGTCTCTACCTCTACTTTAAGCTTGTCTCCCACATTATATTTTTTATCCTGATATACTATATTCCTAATGAGACTTTTATTCATATCACCAATATAAAATTCATATCTGCTGACATAATCAAAGGATTTAGTACTGTCTTCCTTTTTACTCTGAACCATTATTATGTAAGTTCCCTGGTCCTTTACGCTATGATTTACAATTTTTTCACTTGTAAAATTTTTAATTGTTTCCCACTTTCCGTCAAACCCAATAATATACTTATATAAAAGATTTTCATAAGGTGATTCCTCAACACCAATCTTAATTGTGTACTGCTGATTTTCATATTTTTCTACATTAGCTGTAATTTTAATTTCATTCACCTTATTCACCCACTTTAAATATACGATTTAAATATAGTATAATATTTCTGTATCACCAAGGAGGTATTAGATTGATTATTATAAATGCTTTTTTAGAAGATTTTAATAAAATAGTAATATATTGCAAGAATATAAACGAAAGCGACATAGAAAAAATAAAAATACAAAACAGCACCTTACTCAATATTATATATTATACCATATCACATGAAAAGATTGACATATTTCTTAAAGAAAATGTTAACATAAAATACCAGACTTTTATTAAATCAGATGATAAAATTTTTAAGGTTTCTTATTACAATTTTTACGAATCCCCAGGCTTTAAGAATAAATTTTATTATGATGGCCCTCTGGGCAGCATATATTCAAAAGAGTATACTGAATTTTTTCTATATTCTCCCGCGGCTTCTTCCTGCTCTCTCCAGTTATTTGCCTCTGATTTTGGTCCCAGGGAAGTCTTCCCTATGGAAGAGGAAAACGGTGTATTTAAGCTTAAAATAGAAAAGGATCTTAATAAATATTATTACAATTACAAAATTGAGGTTTATGGAAAGTTACAGGAGGTTTACGACCCTTATTCTAAGTCTATTTCCATAAACGGAGATAAGGGTTATATTTTCTCTCCTGAGGATGTATGTGCTGAAAAAGCTGAAATCAAGCCTTTAAATAAAAGGGATGCAATAATTTATGAACTTAATG
Source organism: Bacillota bacterium (assembly GCA_032907345.1). Taxonomy (GTDB): domain Bacteria; phylum Bacillota; class Clostridia; order Clostridiales; family Clostridiaceae; genus JAJBWD01. The sequence goes on from JAJBWD010000369.1 coordinate 4,927, forward strand.
TAAGGGATATTTCAGTTTCACCTGATTCATCCATAAAAAACAGAGGAAAATTTCTTGGCCTGACAGAGAAAAATTCCGGTTTCAATGGAATTTTAACAGGACTTTCTCATCTTAAGGAGCTGGGAGTCAATGTAATTCAGCTTATGCCCCTGTTTCACCTTTCAAAGGAAAAGATAAATGAGATAACTCCGGAAGAAAAATACAACTGGGGATATGATATAGACAGTTTTTTTGCACTAAACGGAGTGTATTCCTGCAACCCATTTTCCATGACTGAAAGGATAAAGGAGCTGAAGGAACTTATAAATGTACTTCACAGTGAAGGATTTTATGTAACTTTAGATGTGGTTTACAACCATACCTATTATGCACCAAACTCAGTTTATGGAAAAATATTTCCTGAATTTTATTTCAGGCAAAATGAATCAGGAGTTCTGGAAAATGGAAGCGGCTGCAGCTGCGATATGGCAACTGAAAGATATATGGTAAGAAAGCTTATATTAGATTCCCTTAACTATTTTCTTAAAGAGTTTGATTTTGACGGTTTCAGGTTTGACCTGATGGGCCTTCATGATATTGAAACCATGAAAGAAATAGAAAATGATCTTAAAAAAACTAAAAGCAGCATTCTGCTTTATGGGGAAGGCTGGAATATAGAAACTAAAATCCCTGTATGGGAAAGACCTGTCCAGCAAAATTCCGACAAACTTCCAGGCTACAGTTTTTTTAATGATTTAGTAAGAGACAGCATTAAGGG
>JAJBWD010000370.1:0-4248 GCA_032907345.1 Bacillota bacterium
AGAATATTCCCATTAGATTCCCCGAAGGGGGCGTGGCGTTAGCCACTTTTTTATTTATAGTTAATATTTATTCCCTTTACCTTAAAACTATTACCTAAAAATGGTATATGAAATAACAGTTTTATTTCTATATTTTCTTCTGTTTCTAAACTTTTATGAATATATACCTTTATACTGTCAATAATAAACTCATAGTAATTTTCATTGTCATTAATATCTTTTATAAGCCCAATCCATAGGCTTTTAACTGGACCTGCTCAGCTGCAGCTTACTGAAACGGGTTTAATTACAAAGGAACTTTTATTTTTAATTGCAGCATCATAAGCTTTTTTATCAATTATTATCATAAAACCACCTCCATATTTAACTGGTATACATTGACTATATAATAATTTCATTGAATAATCAATAATTATTATTAATTACTCTTTAAAACATGGAAAAAATATGATATATTATAATAAGAATTATTATCTAAGGAGGAATATTATGAGTGCAGTAAAAATCAAGAATAACCTATATTGGATAGGAGTTAAAAATCCTGAGCTTAAGATTTTTGATATTATTATGGAGACCAAGAAGGGAACTACATATAATTCCTATATTTTAGAAGACGAGAAGGTAGCCGTTTTTGATACTGTAAAAAATGGTTATACAGATGAATTTATAAATAATATTAAAGAAGTAATCGGAGACAGAAAGGTAGACTATGTTATAGTTCATCATACAGAATTAGATCATTCAGGTTCTTTAAAAAAATTACTAGGTGTGTATAAAGATGCAACTGTGGTATCCTCAATATCAGCTTGCTCGTTTCTGAAAGAAATTACAAACAGTGATTTTAAATGGCAGGAAGCAAAAGGAGAATTAAATTTAGGAAAGCATACTTTAAGCTTTATAAGTGCTCCCAACCTTCACTGGCCGGACACCATATTTACATATATTAAGGATATGAATACTTTATTTACCTGTGACTTTTTAGGAGCTCACTACTGCCCGGAGGGTTTAGTTACAGACGAAAGTAAGGAAAATTATGATGACGAAGTAAAATATTACTTTGACTGCATAATGGGGCCATTTAAAAAGTTTGTAAGTTTAGGATTGGACAAGATAAAGGATTTAACCTTTGATACAGTTTTAACTTCTCACGGTCCCATTCACAGAGAAAAGATTGATTTTTACATGAAAAAATATAGGGAATGGGCAAAACTTCCTGACATTAAGAATGAAGTTAATATATTTTATGTATCAGCCTATAGTAATACTGAGCATATGGCAAATTTCATAGCAGATAAACTTACAGAAAAGGGTATACCAGCCTTTACTTATGATATAAATTCCATGAAAATGGAAGATATTATTTCTAAAATTGAAACATCAAAGGGCTTTATGATAGGATCTCCTACAATAAATCAGGATGCAGTAAAGCCAGCCTGGGATGTTCTAACACTTATAAATCCAATAGTTAACAGAGGAAAAGCAGCAGCTGCATTTGGGTCTTATGGCTGGAGCGGAGAAGGAGTTCCTATGCTTACTGAAAGGTTAAAATCATTAAAGCTCAAGGTACTTCCTGAGGGACTTAAATTTAAGTTTGTACCATCTGAAGAAGAGTATAAAAAGGCAGAAGAATTTGTAAAAAACTTTGAAGAATTATTAAAATGAAAACTTTAGTTTTTTCAGTTTCTCCCAAAAGTGATGGCTGGACCAATAAACTTTTAAGACTTGTTCTTAAAGACATAGACGATTATAAAATATATTATCCATATAAAATGAATATAAAACCCTGTATAGACTGTGGTTATTGCAGAAAAAATCCCTGCTGTTTTATAAATGATGATTTTAAATGTTTATATGAAGATATTAAAGCAGCGAAATATATTATAATAGCATCACCGGTATATTTTGGTGGATTCCCATCTCCGATGAAAATGATAATCGACAGATGTCAAAACTTCTATTTTAATAGTATTACATTGGAGAAAAAGGTAATTCTCTTAGCCACCTGTGGGAGAAAAAGAAAAGATATGGAGAAAGCCATGATGCTGGAAACTGAATTTTTTATGAAAGCTGTAAATGGCAGCCTAAAATCAGCTTTAACAGTAAGAAATACAGACAGCGGCAAATTCAATGTGGACTATGATAAGATCCAAGAAATAACAGATATTATTAATAGGGAAACTGCATAATAACTTTTGGCTGTTTACAGCTTAAAAAGCTGCATTTTCCCGATTTTCCATAAGTTTATAAATGAGGAGAATAAAATGGCAGTTAAAATAGAGGAGCTTGTTTCAGAGCTTAATTTAGAAATATTGAATAAAGGAAATGATGACATTTTAATAAATGTCAGTGACATAAACAGGCCAGGTCTTCAGCTGGCAGGCTTTTATAATTATTTTGCCCAGGAAAGAATTCAGATAATAGGCCTGGCTGAGTGGAGCTACCTGGATGCAATGCAGAATGAACTTAGAGAGAAAAGACTTAAGAAATTCTTCGCATTTGATTCACCCTGCGCTATAATTGCCAGAGGTCTAAATCCTCATCAGGAAATTTTAAAATATGCTTCATTAAATAATAAGTGGCTGCTTAGAACAGATATTGTCACCTCCAGATTTACCAGCAGACTTATGTATTTCCTAGATGAAAAGCTGGCTCCTGAGGTTAGGGTACACGGAGTTTTAGTTGACGTATATGGTACCGGCATCTTAATAACCGGGGAAAGCGGCATAGGAAAAAGTGAAACCGCATTAGAGCTTATTAAAAGAGGGCACAGACTGGTAGCTGATGATGCTGTGGATATAAAAGAGATAGACGGAAGCTTAAGAGGTGCCTGTCCATATATTACAAAAGGCATGCTGGAAGTAAGGGGCATGGGTATAATTGATGTACCTTCACTTTATGGATTATCCTCACTGTCCTCTGATAAAAATATAGATTTGGTAATAGATTTAAAACAATGGACCAGTGATGATGATTTTGAAAGACTGGGGCTTGATAATGAAAAAGTTGATATTTTAGGGGTAGATGTAAATAAGATTACAATTCCAATAAGACCGGGAAGAAACGTGGCAGTCATAATAGAGGCTGCTGCAGTTAACTATAGGTATAGTCTTACATCTGCAAGTTCACCTATAGACATTATAAACAGAAGAATAGAAACAACGAAATGATCGGAGGTACCAAAATGAAAGATGATCATTCAAGAATATTAAAATTTGCTTGGGATAAGTATGAAGACAAAGACATAGAAAGCCTTAACAGATTATCCTCAGAATATAAAGCTTTTTTGTCAAAATGTAAAACTGAAAGGGAATGTGTAAAAGAGCTAATTCTGGATGCAGAAAAAAAAGGCTTTAAAAGTTTAAAATCTGCTATAGAAAGAGGAGAAAAGCTTAAACCCGGTGACAAGTTATATGCAAACAATATGGATAAAAATCTTATTCTGTATACTATAGGAAAGGAGCCTTTAGAGAAGGGGCTTACTATACTCGGTGCTCATATTGATTCTCCAAGAATGGATTTAAAACAAAATCCGCTTTATGAGGATATACTTTATACTACTCATCTTTCTTATTTTAAAACTCATTATTACGGAGGTATAAAAAAATATCAGTGGGTTACAATACCTCTTGCAATTCATGGGGTAGTTATTCTTAAAGATGGTAAAGAAGTAAATATTGTCATTGGAGAAGATGATGAAGATCCTGTATTTTGTGTAACTGACCTTTTAATTCATCTTTCACTGGATCAGCTGGATAAAAAGGGCTCCAAGGTAATAGAAGGTGAGGATCTTAATATTCTTTTTGGGAGCATTCCTATTAAGAATAAAGAAGAAAAGTATAGGGTAAAGCTTAATGTACTAAGATTATTATATGATAAATATGGTATTGAAGAAGAGGATTTAGCATCCAGCGAGCTGGAGGTTGTCCCATCAGGAAAAGCAAGGGACTGTGGATTTGACAGAAGCATGATTTTAGCATACGGCCATGACGACAGGGTATGTGCTTATACATCCTATGCAGCTTACCTTAATATTGAGAACCCGGAAAAAACCTGTGTATGCCTGCTGGTAGATAAAGAAGAGATCGGCAGTGCCGGAGCTACAGGCATGTCTTCCATGTATTTTGAAAACTCCCTGGCTGAAGTTATGAATCTATGCGGGGATTATAGTGAACTTAAACTAAGGAGAACACTACAGAATTCAAAAATGCTGTCATCTGATGTAAGTGCTGCTTTCGATTCAAATTTTTA
>JAJBWD010000371.1:0-3864 GCA_032907345.1 Bacillota bacterium
CTGTTTCCTACTTTGATCTCTTATGGATATGAGGCAAAGGCTCATTATTATGATGGAAAAAGCCTTTATATTCATTCTCCTCAAAAAAATCTTTCTACAGCTGAAAATATTTTATTTATGATAAGACCAAATAATAAGTATACCAGCGTTGAGGCAGAAACTCTTGATTTATCATTGGTCCTGCATGCTGAACACGGCGGAGGTAATAATTCAGCTTTTGCAACCCATGTAGTGTCATCCTCAGGAACAGATACTTATTCTGCCATAGCAGCTGCAGTAGGCTCTCTGAAGGGACCTAAACATGGCGGTGCTAATATTAAGGTAGCAGAGATGATGGATATTATAAAAACTGAGGTTAAAGACTGGGAGGATGAAAAAGAGATAGAGGAATACCTGATTAAAATTTTAAATAAAGAAAAGTATGATAAATCAGGTCTTATTTATGGAATGGGCCATGCTGTATATACCCTGTCTGATCCCAGAGCCCTCCTTTTGAAGGAAAAAGCAGAAGAGCTGGCAAAGGAAAAGGGAAGACTGGAGGAATTTAATTTATTTAAAAATATAGAAAAGATATCTAAAAAATTGTTTATGGAAAGAAAAGGAATGAAAATATCAGCAAATGTAGATTTTTATTCAGGATTTGTTTATGATATGCTTAACATTCCAAGAGAACTTTATACTCCTATATTTGCAACTGCAAGAATAGCAGGCTGGTGTGCTCATAGAATTGAGCAGCTGGTAAGTGAGCCAAAAATAATAAGACCGGCATATAAGAGCGTAGTCATTAAACAAGAATATACTCCTTTAAAAGATCGATAGTAAATTATTGTCTCATATAATATGAGACAGATTTTAAAAAATAGAAATGAGCTGCAAATACTGCAGCTCATTTCTATTTTAGCTTTTCTATTATCTTTTCAGTAAACTGTTCAGTAGTTAATTTCCCGCCTAAATCAAAGGTCAGGTTTTCCTTATTTTTAAGTACTTCTTCTACTGCTTTTTCTATTTTATCAGCATTTTCATTATCTCCAATATATCTTAACATCATGACTCCGGACAGGATGCAGGCTGTAGGGTTAGCTATGTTTTTACCTGCAATGTCTGGGGCTGAACCGTGGGCAGGCTCAAATACCGCTCCATCCTCTCCGATATTCGCCCCCGGAACTAATCCCAGTCCTCCTACTAAGCCTGCTGCCATATCAGATAAAATATCTCCGTATAGATTTGGCATTACAAGAACGTCATATTTTTCAGGATTTAAAACCAGCTTCATGCTCATGGCATCCACGATTACATCTTCATAAGCTATATCTTTATATTCTTCTGCTATTTTTCTTGCAGATTTTAAAAACAGACCATCACTTAACTTCATGATATTTGCTTTATGAACTGCTGCTACCTTTTTTCTTCCTTCATTTACAGCCATATCAAATGCATATTTTACTATTCTTTCAGATGCTTTCCGTGTTATTATTTTAATGCTTTCTGCTGCATCTTCTCCAATCATATGTTCAATTCCCGCATAAAGATCCTCAGAGTTTTCTCTTACTATTATTAAATCTACATTTTCATATCTGGAAGGAATTCCTTCAAATGTTTTTATGGGTCTTATGTTGGCATACAGGTTTAAGCTTTGTCTTAATGTAACATTCACACTTCTGAAGCCTTTGCCAACCGGAGTAGTAACCGGACCCTTCAGGGCTACTTTGTTTTTCTTTATGCTTTCCAGTACGTATTCTGGAAGGGGAGTACCGTATTTTTCAATTACATGAGCTCCTGCTTCAACTTCTTCCCAAATTATATCGCTGCCTGCAGCCTCTATTACCTTTTTAGCCGCCAGAGTTACCTCAGGGCCTATTCCGTCTCCTTTGATTAATGTAATTATTTTACTCATTTTATCCTCCTGTTCTATAGTTATTTTTTCTGATAGTGTTAATCCTATTAAGCCCTCATTATATTAAACTGAAAGAAATAGCATTAAATAATTCATTATCGGTTTTATTTTGCTTACTTTAAAACTTACAATATCAGTATATTCAATATTTTATAACAATTAGCCTTATATATCAACATAAAAATTGTGAATAATGAAAAATAATATCCTGCAAAATTTATATTATGGAACTATAACCATTTATAGAATAAATAAGTTAAATATTGAAATAATATATACAATAATATACAATATTTAAGTGAAGAATAAACATGATAGGAGATAAAAATGTTAGAAGTAATTGGTTTAACTAAAAAATACGGAAAAACAATAGCTGTAAATGCTGTAAGCTTTAATGTGGATAAGGGAGAAATAGCAGTTCTGGCAGGTCCAAACGGAGCTGGAAAAACTACCATGATAAAGTCAATTGCGGGACTTTTAAAATATGATGGGAGTGTAAAAATATCTGGATATAGCAATAAGAGTACAGAAGGAAAAAGATTAATAGGTTATATTCCGGAGATGCCTTCACTTTTCCCGCTTCTTACTATAAGCGAGCATATTACATTTATGGCCCATGCTTATGGGATTAAAGAATATGAAAACAGAAAAGAAGAGCTTTTAAAACTCTTTGACCTTTGGGATAAAAAAGACAAATACGGAAGTGACCTGTCAAAAGGAATGCAGCAGAAGGTAAGCATTTGCTGCGCACTTATTACAGAGCCTAAACTGCTTCTTGTAGACGAGCCTATGATAGGACTTGATCCAAAAGCCATCAGAAGCATGAAGGACGTTTTAAAAGAAATAAAAGAAAATGGAACATCTGTGGTACTCAGTACTCACCTTTTGGATTCTGTTCAGGATTTGTGGGACAGGATTGTAATTATGAAAGAAGGAAAGTTTATATATGCTAAAGTAAGAGATGATTCTGATTCTGATAATAAATCCTTAGAAGATATATTCTTCCAGGTAACGGAGGGTTAAATGGCATCACTTATTTATCTTCTCAGAAGAACCACCATAAACTATTTTAAAAGAATACGGAAAAAGCCATTAAAGCTGATAGCTCCTGGATTTATACTTTTATGGCTTGTATTTATGTTTATCCCTAAAAAAGATAACAATAAAATTCCCTCATCCTCACCGGAAATCTTTGTTTCAATTTTTTTAGTAATAATTACAGGTGTTTTTATTTACTCAATTTATAAGGGAACGAAAAGTGCTGATTCTAAATTTGGAATGGACGATGTAAATCTAGTATTTACAGCTCCAATAAGGCCTCAGACTGTAATGATTTATGGACTTATTAAAAAAATAGCTGTTGAACTCTTTGCATCTGTTTATATTTTGTTCCAGCTTCCCAATATACTTAGAAGCTATAAAATAAGTTCTTTCCGTTTATTTCTTATTATAGTAAGTCTTTTCGTATTTCAATTTATATTCTGCAATATTATAGAACTTTTAGTATTTGCTGTCTGTACTAAACATAATGAATTAAGGGCAATAATAAGAAATTCCATCAGGTTTATAATTTTATTTTCTGCAGCTTTTTTAGGACTTTTTATATTTAAGACAGGAATTGAAAAGGGACTAAACACCATGGGATATTTCTTAACATATAACAGCTGGTTTAAATTTTTACCTGCTGTTGGCTGGATGAGGGAAATATGCATTCAGACACTGCTGGGAATAAACCTATCATATTATATATACTTTTTGCTGATTATATTATCAAGTATGCTGCTTCTTTATATTACTTATCAGCTGGATATAGATTTTTATGAAGAGATGCTGACATCAGCTGAAAATAACGATATAATAAGCAGAGCCAAAAATGGTGAAAATATAAGCAGAAATAACCAGGGTAAGTCTTTGTTTAAAGCAAGAAGAAATGTAGAGCTGCGCCTTAATAATGTATACGGAGCTAAAAC
>JAJBWD010000372.1:0-4220 GCA_032907345.1 Bacillota bacterium
TAAAGCACAAAAGATAGCATTAAAATTCTTTTGTAATTGTGTCTTCATAAATAACTGTTTTAATATAATATTCTCATCTTGATTTTTTCTTAAATCTATTACTATCCTTATACCATTCCTATCGGATTCATCTCTAATATCTATAATGTTTTGTAATATTTTGTCTTTTTCCATCATAAGTGTTGCTACATTCTCTATTATTTTAGATTTTATAGTATTATAAGGTATTTCGGTAAAAACAATTTGCTTATATTTTTTTGTATCTTCGATATGATATTTAGCTCTAATAATAATTTTTCCCTTACCCGTTTTATACATATCATATAAATCATTTTTATTTAATATAATTGCTCCAGTAGGAAAATCTGGAGATTTGATATATTGCATAACATCAGCTAAATTACATGTGGGGTTTTTTATTTTATATATTACACCTTCTATAACTTCTATAAGATTATGAGGTGGTATTTCAGTTGTCATACCAACAGCTATTCCAGATGAGCCATTAATTAATAGATTCGGAAATTTAGTAGGTAATACTGTTGGTTCTGTTTCTTCGCCATCAAAATTGGGCATAAATTTTACAATATCCTCATTAGTATTATCTAACATTTGTAATGAAATTGGCTTCAATTTAGTTTCTGTGTATCTCATAGCAGCAGCACTATCCCCGTCAATAGAGCCAAAATTTCCATGTCCATCTATGAGAGGATATCTCATTCTAAAATTTTGTGCTAATTTAACAAGTGCATCATAAACGGATGTATCTCCATGAGGATGATATTTACCTAAAACATCTCCTACAACTCTTGCTGATTTTTTATATGATTTATTAGGCATTAATCCTAATTGATACATATCGTAAAGTATTCTTCTATGTACAGGTTTAAGTCCATCTCTAACATCAGGCAGTGCTCTATTAATAATAACGTCCATAGCATAACTTAAATATCTTGTACTCATTTCATTACTAAAATCGCCAATAATTATGTTATTATCCATACTTTTTAATCCCTTCTAATCTTTTATTTAATCTTCTATATTTACGAATTTTGAGTTATTAATTATAAATTTTTTTCTTGGCTCTACTTTATTTCCCATTAATAAATCACATATATGATTTGCAGAAATATCATCATCAATACTTATTTGTATTAATCTTCTTGTTTTAGGATTCATTGTAGTATTCTAAAGTTGTTCTGATTCCATTTCTCCAAGTCCTTTATATCTTTGTATATTATTAATATGTTCCTTTGTATGTTCTTTAAGGAATTTTTCTTGTTCTTCTTCTGAGTATGTGTAATATTGATGCTGGTTTATTTTATTTAAATATAATGGCGGTACTGCAATATAAATATGACCATATGATAATAATGGTTTCATATACCTATAAAAAAATGATAACCATAGAGTATCTATATGAGCACCGTCAACATCTGCATCACTCATTAAAATAATTTTATGATATTTTAATTTATTTATATCAAAATCTTTGTCTATGCCTGTTCCAATAGCATTTTTTATTGCTATTAATACTTCTGAATCTAATACCTTATTTATATCTTTTTTTTCAACATTCATAGATTTACCTTTTTGGGGAAGTATAGCTTGAAATTTTCTATCTCTACCTGACTTGGCCGAACCACCTGCTGAATCTCCTTCTACTAAAAACAATTCACATTCTTCAGGATTATTACTTGTACAATCTGCTAATTTTCCTTTTATTAAATGTTTATCAGATTTCTTAGTCTTTTTAATTGTCTCTTTTGCTTTTTTTAAAGATAATCTTATTTTTTGGGCATTTTGAGCATTTGAAATAAGTAATTCCGCATAATCATTATGTTCATGTAAAAATATGTTTAATTCTTCAAATACTGTTTCTTCCATTATTGATTTAAATTCTTCATTTCCAAGTTTCGTTTTTGTTTGGCCTTCAAATTGTGGATCGGGTAATTTAACAGATATAATTGCTGTTAAACCATATCTGATATCTTCGCCCTGTAAATTTTCTTTAATTAAATTATGCTTTTTGCCATAAAAATTAATTGATTTAGACAGAGCATTCTTAAATCCTAATAAATGTACTCCACCTTCATGAGTATTGATATTATTTGCAAAAGTATAAATATTTTCTTCGTCAGAATTTAGATATTGTAATGCCACTTCAATATTATAATTATCTATTTGTTTATTAATATGCACGATAGTATTGTTTAATGTAATTTTATTTTTATTAATATATTGAATAAATTCTATTATTCCTTGTTTCGAAGAAAACAAATTACATTGCTCTTTTTTTAGTCTTTTATCTTCCAATGTAATATTTATACCTTTATTTAAAAATGATAATTCTCTTATTCTGTTTGATAGAATGGAATAATTATATATAATAGTTGAGAAAATAGAATTATCAGGTTTAAAAGAAATTATTGTACCAGTTTCTTCATCACATTGATTTATTATATGTAAAGTATCAATTGGTTTTCCTATTTTAAAATGTTGTTGATACATTTTATTATTTCTCTTTATTGTAACAGTAAGATATTCAGATAAAGCATTGACAACAGAAGCACCTACTCCATGTAATCCTCCTGAAGTTTTATAAGTATTATTATTAAATTTGCCACCAGCATGTAGAATAGTTAAAATTGTTTCTACCGCTGATTTATGGGTTTTAGGATGTATATCAACAGGCATACCTCTCCCATTATCTGATACTGTTATAGAATTATCTTGATTAATAGATATATATATTTTATTACAATATCCAGCAACAGCTTCATCTATACTATTATCTAATATTTCATATACTAGATGATGTAATCCTCCACTTCCAGTATTACCAATGTACATTCCAGGTCTTTTTCTAACTGGTTCTAAACCTTCTAGAATTTCTATGGCATTTGCGTTATATTTTTCTTCTTCAGTCATATAATCAAGTCCTTTCTTAAAACTCTGATTTTATTTATATGTTTTTCTCTATAACAATATATATAAAGTGGTATTTTCCGAAATGGAAACAACCATTTTATTATGTCTTGAATCTCAATTTATTTATTGCAACCTCAAAACATATCTTACAAAACTCTTTATCCGTTCCGCATTTACTGAAATCATCAAGACAAATTAAACCATAATAATCAGGACATTTATTATTTTGTAGACAATAACTTACAAATTTTTTCTTGTGTGAATTATAATTTAGTGATTGTCTTTTATATAAAATTTTTAATAGTATTTTTTGATATAATGGTAACTTTATATTAAGATATTTGTGAACCTCACATGACTAAAGTCACGAGAGTGCGGGCAAAGTATCTTCAATAATTGTTGACATCTTTCATGTTCTATAAATACAAAATTATACTTATATTGTTTTATTAAATTTTGATGTTGCAAATCTTTAGGTTGCTCATTTACTTTACGATCTATTATATCAGAATGTTTAAATATATTATTTATAAAATCTATAATACTTAGCATTAGTATTCACCTTTTTTTATTTGTATTTTTTATTAAAATAGTTTTTCATCTCTTTATCTGCTTTATTATGTGCTGCTTCCTTAGATTCATCTATGTTTTTATCTTTTATATATATAGTAGGAATAAAACTGAGTAAAGTATATATTAGGAAAAATGGGAAACAAATTAAACATCCAATTCCCATTGCTATCCCTTCAAAACAATCTTTAATATCTCTCCAATATCTAGGACTACAACTGCTATAGCGTTTTACTATACAAATTTTATTATTCTCCCATAATGTATATTTTGCCTTAGTCCACATTTTACATGAATCAATACTAGCTTTTTTAATTTTTAACATATACTCACCTCTGATAAATTACTTGGATTAATTCTGATAATTTCTTTGTTTTGCTTTTTACAATACTTCACACAATTACATGTGCCTCCTCTGCTGCCATCCCATACAGCAATTAGGATATCGCAGTTATCAATCATCCACTCATTTCGTTTTTGCATTTTTGCAGGATAATATATATCTTCTTGATAGCCTTTAATTTTGTATCTATCTAATTTATCTACCAAAACAACTTCATCTGCTACACATTGTTCATGTTTTAATTCATCAATATCTAGAGGATTAAACCATTTAGCATCTTGATTCTTAAAAGGCATAGCTAAAATTTGCTTAATATTTATATATTTTAATTGTATTGGTGGATTTAATTTTATATCTTCTACTATATCAAAAGCCA
>JAJBWD010000373.1:0-4155 GCA_032907345.1 Bacillota bacterium
ATCGCTGATACCAGCCCACTTCTTAAACTCAGCCTTACCATCTACAAGTGCTTCTAAGATTCCAAGTGTAATTTCCTTTGTTACCTTCTTGCCCATGAAATCACCGGTATTTAATATATAACAGGAAACATTTCTTTCAGCAAATAATTTCTTGAATTTATTATAGTCATCTGACAGCTTCCATGTTCTGAATGGGTTTGCATATGGCTCTACAACTAAAGCATTTGGATCTACTCCTGGAGCTAATCTTTCAGCTGAGGATCTCTTTGTTGCAAGTGTTGCTCCCATTACTGATGCCAATGCTGCTCCTTTTAGTTTAATTACAGGAGGAAGAGTTGGATCTTTCATTAACCAGAAAATAGCATTAACCGGTTCATCAAATTTATCAACTCTGTTAGGAGACCAAAGCTTTGATTTTATAGCTCTGCCGTTACCATTTCTAATATCTTCCGTAACAAGTACAACTTTTCCATCTTCATCTATTGTGGATCCACAGTTTTGAACTGTTATTAAGAATTTGTTGTCAGGGCTGGTCAGAGGGTAATCCTGAGTCTTGTCGAAATATGACGGCTCTAATGCAACTGAAGAACCATTCTCAGTTGATATTACAAAAGCATCATCATGAAGCACAGTTACATCATATTTACCACCGTGTTTAGCATGAGTTAATGTAGATTTACCGGAACCTGATAATCCAAATACTCCTGCTACGAATTTATTTCCGTCTTTTAAGTTATATCTCTTCTGTCCGCCATGGCAGGATGCATATCCATGTCTGTTTGCAATACCCCAGGCAAGAGTTAATGTTCCCTTCTTGTGCTCTCCAAAGTATCTCATTCCCAGTATTGATGCACAGTTATGTTCCGGATCAAAGAAGGCTAGTCCAAGTGGATGATCCGGATGGCTCCAGTCTGGATCTGAGAAAATGTAAATGTCTCCTTCATTTTCTATAACTTTGGAATCTTTATACATTTTTACATATTCTTCTGTTATATATTGAAAATTAAGCAGCCAGTTATACATGATATTTTCATGGCCTTCCGGAATTAAAAGATGAGCTTTTACCATGAAATCTTTATCTAGTCCAACAATTGCCTGTGCATGATATAAAGTTTCATATCTTGTCCCATATACAGCTTCTCTTATTTTCCCGGCATAACTTTCCTGGTTTATACCTTTTTCTGTTAGTAACTTTTTAGCAGCTGCACATCTTCCTTTAACAGCTCCATCATTAAACAGCAATACTTTAGCATCTTTATCTAGTCCTATCTCTTCTGCTCTAAAAACAGACATATCAGTAACTACAGTTCCAGGTGAATTGTAGGCTAACTTGTAAGCCTCCTTCAGTGAATTAACATTGACTACATTGTTCCCATAAAATGCTGTCTCAATTGTAGTTCTTATTTGAGAAAATATAGGATTTTTGGCCCCTATTTCAGCTCTTTTAAAGTAGCTTTGTGTTGACATAATATTTCCTCCTTTATTATATAGTGTTTAATAACTAATCCTTAGTAAAAAAAAATTTTTACTCATTTTAATTATACCTTATATAACAAAATTTTCAATATCTTATAAATACCTCTTATTGTTATTTAATATCAAAATTGATAATATTATCATTATTCCTCCCAAAATCTGAATAATACTGATTTTTTCCCTGAGAATGATGACTGAAAGGATTATGGCAGATGGTATTTCAATATTACTTATTACAGATGTTTTGAAAGCGCCTATTTTCTTTATTGCTAAAAATAGAAATACCATAGGTAATATTCCTCCCAGGATGGAAAATAATCCAACTTCTGCAAAAGCACTTAAATTTAAGGAACTATATATTTTAATATCTCTGTTTATGATAATCAGTGATGCTAATGAAAATATATAAGTATAAAAATTTATAGTAAGGGATTCTATATCTTTCAATTTTTCTTCTGCATAAATATTAAGAAGAGCATAGAAAAACGAAGCCAGCATTCCAAAGATTATTCCTTTAATATTTAATACTTTTCCCTCTCCTATTATATTTAAAGATAGTATACAACCCAAGAAAGCAATTATAAGAGCTGATATATTTTTAATGTTTATTTTATATCCCTTAAATATAACCTTGTATATAAAAACTATAGAAGGAAAAGTATACAAAAGGAGTGTAACCATAGATACGCTTAAATAATTAAAAGCATTATAATAGAAGAGAGTCATTAATGTATTTAAAATTGCTCCCATAATTATTAATCTTATAATTTCATTTTTAGTAACCGCCAAATACTTTCTGTTGTATATGACAATAAATATCAGCATAAATGCTACAGAAATTATATACTGTAGCATTAATAGATTTATTGAATTTAATCCTAATTTATAAGCAAAATTTACAAATATACCAGCACTGCCAAATAAAACCGATGACAGCACTGCATATAAATATCCTTTTTTCATAGATTCCCTCAATTAATAGAAAAGAACAAAATTTGGCACTTTTATATTTTCATTTCCTTTAGAGTTTGCAACTTTCGTGGTAATATCCTTTGCTTTTTTTAAATTCTCTGTTACTGTTTTTTTAGTATAATCATCAGTGGAACCATTAATCATGTTATATGCGGATTGAATATTATATAAGCCTTTATCCAGGTTTCCCTCAACTGTAATATAATATACCCCTGCATTATTCAAATTTAATAAATCACTTTCATCTGCTTCATACGCAAATCTGATTTCCTTTATGCCTGCTGGTAAATTTCCCATTTTCATATATAGAGTTCCCAGGGTTCTGTGATATCTTGATTCCTCATTATTTAACTTAATGCATTTATTAAGAAGGCCAATAGCCTCTTTGCTCTCAGCAGCCTTTACAGTTTTATCTTTGGAATTTTCATAATTAATTATATGAATCAATGCTTTACTATATTTAATTTCCGGATCGCTTGGTTTTACAATTTCAGCCAGGTTAAAATACTCATAGGCTTTATTGACATTCTTTTCAGTATACCAGTAGTAATTAGCAGTATTTATCATAATATTATAATTATATGGTTCTAAGAAAAGACCTCTTCTGAAATAAGGTTCTGCCTCTTCATCCTTCCCCTGTGCCAAAAGTATCTCAGGCATTAAAAAAGCATAATTATCAGGATATTTCCTGTTTAAATTTATAGACTTTATGCAGTCTGTCAATGCCCTTTTATAATCTTTTTTCTTCAGATAATACCATGCTGCAGTGTGGTATGCTCTATAATCATCAGGATTTTCATTAATAACCTGATTTATAAGCTTATCACCCTCAGCAGCTTTCCCTTGATTTTGCAGATTATAGGCTTCAATAAGCTTTATTTCTATTTTCCCAACATCTTTTCCCTTAAGCTCTTTTAAAACATCAGCAGCCTGATCTGAAGTATTTACATTAGAGCTATATATTTTGGCCAGCCAAACCTTATAAGCCAGTTCATTTTTATTCTTTTCTATAAGTCCTGATATATCCTGCAATAAATCATTGCTGTTGTATAAAGCAATCTGAGATATAACATCGAATATTTTAAATTCATCCTTATCTTTTTCCCATGCACTCTTAAGGTTAGCATAGCCATTTGTCTTATCCCCGGCAATAAGCTGAAGTCTTGCAATTTCAGCAAAATCATAAGCTGAATCCTTGCTCACAATATATTTAGTAAGTATGTTTTTTGCTTTATCAGGTTCATTATTTGCCATATATACCGTAAACATGGTTTTTACCAGATCATTGTTTGAAAATGAAGACAGTGCCTTTTCTCCATCCTGTTTTGCCTTTTTATAGTCTTTATTCATAAGCTCTGTAAATACTATGTAGTTGTAATCATCGCCATTTAATGTCTGGAATTCCTTTGCCAGATTTAAGTATTTATTTGAATTGGCATAGTCCCCTTCTACTGAGTATATCTCTGCTATTTTCAGGTCCCATTCCGGTGAAAGCTTATCAGTTACTGCCAGTTTATTATATTCTTCAATGGCTTTTTCCTTATTGCCGCTTAAAAAATAGTCTTCAGCGGCCACTGTTGATAAATTTATCTTTTTATTTTCTTTATATTTAATTACATTAAATGCTACAATTACTGCAAGAATTATACCAATGATATTATATATTTTATAATGATTAAATATCCTTTTTATATTATTATTCATATC